>NZ_JAATTW010000007.1:0-90501 GCF_013414205.1 Pseudoalteromonas sp. MIP2626 | reverse complement strand
GTCATGAACCCAATGCGTGGAATTTAAGTGTTCACGATAAAACCGGAATCGGTGTTCACCATCACCGGAATACGCAATTACATCAGGTGGGCAAATAGAACGTACTTCATCAAGTAAAACACGCTTAACACGCTTTTCTAATGTAGCCTCTAGCTCAAAACTGGTATCAAAATGGTTCTCAATCGCATTTTTAGAGCTATGCGTTACTAATACAATTTCTTTTATGCCCGCAGCAACACATTCGTTAACTATGTATTGTATTAGTGGCTTATCAACCAACGGCTATTAAGCGACAATTACGGTGGCTGGTCTAGCGACAATTATCTTGGCCGGTTGATCTGATAAAGTTCGGTATAGCAGAACGGAGGAGTTCACTGTGCCGGGAACACGAATCACTGATCAGCAGGTCACTATTTATATGAAACATAGAAAGCGTAATAGCCAAGTTATCGCGGCTGCGAAAGCAGGTATTTCTGAACGTTCAGCAAGGCGTATTGATAAACTGGATGAGCAGCCATTGTCTAATAAACGCCAATGGCGAACGCGTATAGATCCACTTGAATCTATCTGGGATAGTATTGTTGTTCCTCTACTTCAAGGTGATGCAACGTTAACTCCAGTGGGAATTTTTGATCATCTTTGCGAGTTTCACACCGACAAATTTAACCCGAGTTCACGGCGTACATTAGAGCGTCGAATTCATAAATGGCGGGCACTGTATGGCTCAAGTAAAGAGGTCGTATTCCTGCAAACACACGAGTATGGCCTATTAGGTATGTGTGATTTTACACATGTGAAGTCACCCGTTACCATTGCTAGTGAACCCCTAAAGCATATGTTGTTTCATTATCGTGTGCCCGCCAGTGGCTGGGCTTACGCCCAAGTGATTTACGGCGGTGAAAGCTTTGCTGCTTTTTCTGATGGTGTGCAAAACGCATTTAAAGCAGCCGGCGGTGTGCCTAAAGAAGTGCGTACAGACAGTCTGAGTGCCGCGTATCGTAATCATACTAATGATAATGATTTTACAGAGCGCTTTAATGAGCTAGTTATCCATTATGGCTTTAAAGCGACCCGCAATAACCGTGGTATTGCGCATGAAAATGGGGCTATTGAGAGCCCTCATGGGCATCTTAAATCGCAACTGGAGCAAGCATTAAAAATCCGTGGTAGTTATGACTTTCAGACAAGAGAAGCCTATGAATCGTTTGTTGCCGATATTGTTGCTCGCCGTAATCGCCGTGTAAATGATAAATACGCAGTAGAGCAGCGACAATTACATGCTTTACCAAAGACGATGAGCGTCAATTACACCGAGCATTATCTAACAGTGTCACGTACGAGTACGATTTCATTGAAACGTGTTACCTATAGCGTCCCGTCACGCCTTATTGGTAGCCGATTACTTGTTCGTTTATATGACAACCGCTTAGAGCTGCGCTATGGCAGCGATTTAGTTCAAACGTTAGCGCGTGTCTATGCGTCTAAAGGGTGCCGTGCACGTAATATTAGTTACTTGCATGTTATTGACGCACTGGTTAAAAAACCATTAGCATTTCACTACTCACAACTACGTGACGACTTACTCCCAAACGACAATTACAAAGCTATTTGGGAATACGTTAATGCCCACCTTTTAGCGGATGAAGCGAGCTATTACATGGTAAAACTGCTCCATTTAGCGAAACAAAGTGGGTGTGAGCGTCAATTAGGGCGATTTGTAGCAGCGTCAATTACTCAGCGACAATTACCGGCCATCCGAGAATGTGAAGCGCAATTTTTAGTGATTGCATCAAACATACCCACAATAACAATAAAGCAACACAGCTTGAGCGCTTATAGCAGCATGATACCGGGAGGTCTACATGGATAACTTCACGGCCTCTTTACCTTTAATGCTGAAACAATTAAAGCTTAGCACCATGCTTCAACAGTGGAATACCCTGGGCAAAAAAGCGATAGAAGAACAATGGAGCCCACAGCAATACTTGTCTGAGCTGTGCCATATTGAACTTGCGACACGCGATGACAAACGCCTTCAGCGGCTTTTAAAAGATGCAAAATTGCCAGTGGGTAAACACCTTAGCAGCTTCGACTTTACCCTTGTTGATGGGGTTAGTAAGCCCCTTGTTGCTGATTTAATAAATCAGCCGGATTGGTTGAAGCACGGTGGCAATATATTGCTATTTGGCGCCAGTGGTCTTGGTAAAACGCATATCGCCAGTAGTATCGGTTATGGCCTTATCGAGCAGGGCCATAAAGTTAAGTTTGTTGCCGCGTCAGCGATTGTTCAACAACTCCAGCAAGCAAAGCGACATTTACGCTTGCAAGACGAACTTGTAAAGCTCGATAAATACAGCTTATTAATCGTTGATGACGTTGGTTACGTTCGAAAAACGGAACAGGAAACGAGCGTGTTGTTTGAATTGATAGCTCATCGCTATGAGCGACACAGCATGATCATCACATCAAACAAATCATTTGAGCAATGGGATGAGCTATTTGAAGATTCAACAATGACTGTCGCGGCAATCGATCGTTTGGTTCATCATGCAACGATTATTCATTGCGAAGGTGACAGTTACCGGCGCAAAACAGCGCTCAATAAGAGCAAATAAAATTCGGCGTCAACCGGCCAAGATAATTGACGCTAGATAAACGGCAGCATTTCTTTAGGAATGGCTTTGGTCATGGGTAACATACGCGTGCCTAAACCGGCAACAGGGACAACTGCTTTCAAGGTCATCCTTTAATTTTTTATTCAAGTAACAAGTTTTATAAATTACCAGCTCAGCAATATATTTAAGCTGAATAGTTTTAAACTTTTAAAAATCACCAAACAATAAAAAATCGAGCCTATAAAACTAAAAAACACCGAGCCCTAATTGAACTCGGTGTTTTATACTTTAACTATATATAGACTGTTGTAAGCTTTTATGAATAATTTTTCTCTGGTAAACCTAGCTTACATCTACAAAAGTTAATTACTTTACAGTGATTTACAAGTATTGCTAAGTAACTAATAAAGGCGACTATAAAGCCATAAAACATAATGTATTCTGGAAATAAAAGTATTTCGCCTAGTATACCGATGCCTGCAAACACTGAGGCAATAAAGCAAATTAAACCTAACGTTTGTAATGACGATAAACCCAAGCGCTGACAAATATGATGTAAATGATCGCGGTCGGGTTTAAAAGGTGATTTACCTTGTTTAACTCTGCGTATCATTATTGAAACCATATCCATTAACGGCACTGCAATAAGCCATAATGCTGTTACCGGACGAATCATTGGATTACCTTCAGTTTGGCTTGCACCAATTAGCAACCAAATAACAGTAAAACCAATCATCATACTTCCCGCATCACCCATAAATACTTTACGTTTATGGCCTACTAAACCTAAGTTCATTAAAATATAAGGGATCATACAAACAACTAATAACAAACATAAGTAGCTAAGGCTTTGCTCGCCAGCAAGCAGCAGCAATATACCTACACTACCAAATGTGACTATTGATAAACCACCTAATAGCCCATCAATACCATCGACCATATTAAAGGCATTAATACAGCCTATTACAGCAAACACAGTGACTAAGCCACCAAGTATGCCAAGCTCAATAACACCCAAGCCTAATAGGTTTCCTAAGCTATGCAACTCTGCGTTAGCAAAATAAATCATAGCTACTGATATGAGTGCTTGTACTAACATACGTACCTTCACACTTAAGTCGAAACGATCGTCCAGTGCTCCTACAGCAGTTAAACCACAAATACACAACATATATAAATTTGCATGATTGATCATACCAGGGTGCGAATAAATATAATTTACTATGGTAATACATATTGCAATTCCGCCCACAAGCGGAATATTTCCAGAGTGTAACTTTCGCCCAGATGGCTTATCTACAAGGCCCACTTTACGTGCAACTTTACGCATTAAAAATAAAATAGCAAAAGCAATAAAAAAAGTGAGCAACAAATCAATGATCATGGAAAGTCCTATTCTGTATACAACCCATAACTAAAACTTTAGTTAAAAGTGAAAACGAAAATTAATTTTTGAACTGATAATAAATAAACTCTAACTATAGAGCTAACATCATATTTCTTAACTGTTCTCGCCAATGTATTAAGTTCTGTTCTGGTAAAGTGTTTACTTTACAGGCTTTATCCATAACATTGTATTTAGGTCGAACTGCTGGTGTTGGATATTCACGGCTTGGTATTGGCTTTATCGGGATTTTCTTTGTAAGTTTAGCTTGCTCATAAGCGATTTCCTGAATCGCTACCGCAAAGTCGTACCAACTTGCCACACCTAAATCACTATAATGATAAATAGGGTCTAACGTTGCTTGCTCTGCTAGTTCCCATAAGAACTCAGCCAGCCCCTTTGCATTTGTTGGGCTGCCTATTTGGTCGCTCACCACACTCAGCTGTTCTTTTTCGGCCATTAAACGCAGCATCGTTTTTACAAAGTTATTACCATGGCTCGAATACACCCACGATGTACGTACAATTGCTGAGTCAACTGGGCAATAAGCTTTAATAGCCTGCTCGCCCGCTAATTTAGATGCACCATACACATTGACTGGGTTTGTTTTATCATTCACTTTGTAAGGCGTATTCGTTGTGCCATCAAATACAAAGTCTGTCGAAATATGTAATAAACGAATAGCATGTTTAGCCGCTGCTTTGGCTAAAAGCTCAACCGCTGTTGCATTAATTAAGTACGCTTCGTCTTGCTCAGACTCCGCTTTATCAACAGCAGTATAGGCTGACGCATTAATAATGACTGCAGGGTATAATTTTGTAATAACTTGCTCAATACTTTGCGGGTCAGTAATATTTATCTCATTGTGACCGTAAGCATGTGCTGTAATATGGCTTGGGCAGGTTTGCTGCAACTCCCACGCCACTTGGCCATTTTTACCAATGATTAACACATTCATATTATGTACTACCTAGGCGTTCGCGTTGGTAGCTACCATCTTGCACGTTTTTACACCATGCTTGATTATCTAAATACCATTGAATGGTTTTCAAAATACCTGATTCAAAAGTCTCTTCTGGACGCCAGCCTAGTTCTTTATTGATTTTAGTCGCATCAATAGCGTAGCGTACGTCGTGCCCTGGGCGATCAGTTACAAAGGTAATAAGTTCTTTAAAGTCTGTAAGGTTGGCTGGTTTATCTTTAATGAGGTCATTTAGGTGATTACAAATCGTGGTTACCACTTCAATATTTTGCTTTTCATTAAAGCCGCCAATATTGTATGTATCACCTAACTTACCTTCGCTTACAACTTTATACAGTGCACGTGCGTGGTCTTCTACGAATAACCAGTCACGTACTTGTTTGCCATCGCCATAAACAGGTAACTGTTTACCTTCAAGAGCATTTAAAATAATAAGTGGAATAAGCTTTTCAGGGAAATGATACGGCCCATAATTATTTGAGCAATTAGTAAGCACCACAGGTAATTGGTATGTACGATGCCATGCACGCACTAGGTGGTCTGACGCAGCTTTAGATGCTGAATAAGGAGAACTTGGCTCGTACGATGTTTCTTCTGTGAACAAACCTGTTTCGCCCAAATCGCCATACACTTCATCGGTTGAAATATGATGAAAGCGAAAGCCTGATTTTTTATCATCAACAAGGGTTGAGTAGTAACTGCGTGCAGCTTCTAGTAGTTCGTATGTGCCTACCACGTTTGTTTGAATAAATTCACCTGGGCCATCAATTGAACGGTCTACATGGCTTTCTGCCGCTAAGTGCATAATAAAATCAGGTTGATACTGAGCGAATGCAGCTGATACCGCCTCACGGTCGCAAATATCGCCTTGTATAAAATGATAACTAGCTGAATTCTCAATCGAACATAGGGATTCAAGGTTACCCGCATACGTTAATTTATCAAAGTTAACTACTGTGTGCTCAGTTTCATTAATTAAAAAGCGCACTAAAGCCGAGCCAATAAACCCTGCTCCACCCGTTACAAATATTGTTTTACTCATTATTTTATTCTCTTAAAAAGCAGGTGCATCGACGTGTAATAAGCCAGCTTCATCTTTCGCTGATAATAACGGTAATTTTCCGTCAACAAGAGGCCATTGAATATTTAATGCAGGGTCATTCCACAACACGCTTTGTTCAAACTGTGGTGCATAATAGTCTGTGCACTTATACACAAATTCAGCACTTTCACTGGTCACATAAAAACCATGAGCAAAACCTGCTGGCACCCAAAGTTGACGCTTGTTATCACCGCTGAGTAATACTCCCACATGCTGCCCAAAAGTAGGGCTATCTTTACGCATATCAACCGCAACATCGTAAACTTCACCAGCTGTTACACGCACAAGCTTACCTTGTGTTTGCTGGGTTTGATAATGCAGTCCGCGTAATATACCCTGGCCTGATTTACTGTGGTTGTCTTGCACAAAAGTTACATCAGCAATTTGTTCACGGAACCAGTCATCACGAAAAGTTTCCATAAAAAAACCGCGTTCATCACCAAATACTTTGGGTTCAATAATTTTAACTTCTGCAATAGCCGTATTAATAACTTCCATTAAAATACTCGCTCATCAATCAGCTTTAATAAATATTCGCCATAACCACTTTTTCGCAGAGGCTCAGCTATTTCACGCATTTTCACTTCACTCAACCACCCATTGCGGTAAGCAACCTCTTCAGGGCAGTTTACTTTTAAACCTTGGCGCTTATCAATAGTTGCAATAAATTGTGCTGC
The DNA here is from genome assembly GCF_013414205.1 of Pseudoalteromonas sp. MIP2626. Classification (NCBI taxonomy): domain Bacteria; kingdom Pseudomonadati; phylum Pseudomonadota; class Gammaproteobacteria; order Alteromonadales; family Pseudoalteromonadaceae; genus Pseudoalteromonas; species Pseudoalteromonas sp. MIP2626. Next base: position 83,741 of record NZ_JAATTW010000007.1, on the reverse strand, counting down.
GGCAAGTAAATCGTCGTGAGTCCCCGTATCAAGCCAAGCTGTACCACGCCCCATTATTTCAACTTTTAATTCACCTACTTGCAAATATTGCTCAATTATATCAGTTATTTCTAACTCACCGCGTGCTGAGGGCTTAACATTTTTAGCAAACTCTACCACACGCGAGTCAAAAAAGTATAAACCTGGCACAGCATAATTAGATTTTGGTTCAGCTGGCTTTTCTTCGATAGATATCGCAGTACCAGCATCGTCAAATTCAACAACACCATATGATTTAGGATTTGCAACATGATAACCGAATACAGTCCCACCACCTCGTTGGGCATTCGCATTTTTTAGGGACTTAACCAAATCATGACCATAAAACATATTATCACCAAGCACTAATGCTGCAGGAGAGCCATTTAAAAACTCTTCTGCTAATATAAATGCTTGTGCTAAACCATCAGGGCTTGGCTGTACTTTATAAGCGATAGACACGCCAAAGTTTGAACCGTCACCTAATAGCTCTTCAAACCTGTGAATTTCATCTGGTGTTGAGATAATCAGTATCTCTTGAATACCGGCTTGCATTAACGTAGCAAGCGGATAATAAACCATAGGCTTATCATAAACAGGCATAAGTTGTTTGCTAACAACTTTTGTCAGTGGGTAAAGGCGTGTGCCACTGCCACCGGCTAAAATTATTCCTTTTCGTTCTTTCAAAATAAATCCTCGTACTGATTTCTTACAATATTCCATGTATAACGACGATTCGCTATCTCCAGCATTATTGAGCCATTATTCTCTAATTGAGAACCTAGCAATTCTAGTAATTGATTAATATTAAGAAAGTAATGTGCTTCATTCTCTGTACTTTCTCGATTGTAACTGCAATCAAAGCAAATAATATTAGTGTCGAAATGCATCATTTCGACAAGTGAGGGATTAGTGCCTCCCGCTGAATGTCCATGCACATAACCTTTACATCTTGACCTTAATTCAAAAAGCGCACTTAAATCATAAATAGGATCTATTATTTCAATATTCTTGAATGAAGAGTACTTAAGCTTTAGGAGTCTGCCGAATTCACTATTATCCCAATTTCCTACAAATTTTAACTTATCAGTTGACTGACTAAAAGCATCTAAGATAATTTCAACATTATTCTCAGGTTCAATACGACATAATGATAGAAAGTAATCCTCTTTGTCTTTAGGTAACTCATTGACAATGGCATGATCCCCACCGTACGCTATTGTTACAGCATCTTTATCATACTCCGCTCTAACATAGTCAGTTATTGCTTGGTTATCAGATACAATAATGTCGGAATACTTAACAGCTAGCCCTTCACTAAACTTTAAAAACCACTTAGCTAATTTCCCCCACTTGTTTCGCTTCCATTCAAGGCCATCTATATTGGTAACAACTTTACGGCCACTAATGAGTTTTACCACTGGTATGGCTATAGCACCTGACACCCCTAATATAAGAAGATCATTTTTATTCATTGTTAAACTGTGGAAGATAGAAGCAATATCATACGGAATACTTTGAATACCGTTTGCCTTCAATGGTAGGTACTTTAGCTCCGCATTTTTATAGTACATTTCTTTAACATGATAAGCATTTGATTGACAATATACATAGTAAGTTGTTTTTTCACTATCCACTAGGTTTTCAACCAGCGACTCAAAACCACCATAACACGCAGGCACACCTACTATACCTATTATTGATACACTCATTAATTATTATCCCATAAACCTATAGCTTCTTAACTATTTATAACTTTAAAATAGTTTTGTATACCCTTTACGTACACCTTTAAGATTCCAGACTTTTAAATAAAAACTAAATCCCATAAAAAACAATCCACTCCCTACTACTAGGCTGTGAATAATACTAAAAATAAAGGTTAATCCTTCCCCCGCTTAAACTTCATTTAAAAGAGATAACTACAATAAAACAACTAAAATGTTAGGCTACTGCTAATACTTAGATCTTTTTTAAAATCGAGGTATGTGATTTAATTTTGATTTATCCATAAGCAAGTACACTTAAAGTAACTGAATAATATTACTTGTTAACGAAAAAACCAAAACTTCTAAGAAATAAAAAGTTACATAACTTGAATTCAAGTATTAAGTGCAATCATTATGCAGCCACCAGTATTTCTGATTGCCCCGTAAATAATTCATGAGGAGTTTTATACCCTCTTGTTTTTCGTGGTCGATGATTGAGCTTATCAACTGCCGCCTGTATCTCTGCTTCACTTAGTGCCATAAAATCAGCTCCCTTGGAGAAGCGTCTAAGTATGCCGTTGGTATTCTCATTTTTGCCCCGCTCCCATGATGAATAGGGATGAGCGAAATACACATCACCCTCTAATGTTTGTGCAACACTCTCATGGTGAGCAAACTCTTTTTCATTGTCTAACGTCACGGTATTTACGTTCAACCATTGTGACAAAGGCATTTTTACGCCCTTTGCCTAACACCGTGTCACCTTCCCAATCACCAATTCTAGACTTTGAATCCACAATACTAGGGCGTTCATCAATACTGACTCGATTAACTATCTGTCCGCGTTTGTCGCAGCTTCCATAGAACTTTTTATACTCTTTACATAGCGAGTTAGTGTCTTATACAGCTCGCCACCATGAGCCTTATCTCTATAAATATATTGATAAACCGTTTCATGATGTAAAACGATTTTTTCTCCTAAAGCTAAGCGGCCTGCCATTTGCTCTGGAGAAAGTCCGTCATGCAACAATTTATTAATTCAGTGAGTGACGTCCTCTGTTAACTTACTTGCTTTGAAAGATGACTTACGTCTTTGTTCAGCAAAGTTATTGGCTTGGTTAGGCCGATAGCCTTTAAGTCCTTTATTGCGTTTTAACTCTCTAAAAATAGATGACGGTGAGCGAATTAGTTCTTCAGCTATCTGTTTTTGGTTATTTCCTGCTTTTATTAACGCGTAAATCTGGTATCTTTCTTCTTGTGTCGTCTGCTTATATTTCATTAAAGCAATTTCCTTTGGCGAGAAAATAGCCGAATTATAACCGCTGGCCATCTAATCTGAGAAATTGCACTTCTTATCCGAATTTCGGTAATACAAACCACTAAGCTCTCCTACTTATGAGCTTGGCAGGTACACCTGCATAAACTGTGTACGACTCTGTCGAGCTTGTAACAACTGAGCCAGCAGCGATAACAGTTCCTTTAGATAATGTGACTCCTGGAAGAATAATTGCATTAGCTGCAATCCAAACATCATCCTCAATTATAACTTTTTCCCTTTTGTAGCCCTGGTCGCTGATTAAAGATGATGAGTCTTTATAGTTATGGTTTTGAGAGTATATTATAACATTCGGACCTATTAGAACGTTACTTCCAATTTCAACATGTCCCCAACAGTTTAAAATGGAACCTCTGTTTATGGATGTATTAACACCTATAGTCAACTTACGAGGGGCATCGATATGCACTGAATCCCATATATAAGTATTATTCCCCATCTTTATGCCATAAATTTTACCTCTTAGAAAGCTACCGATTCGCCCTGGAATGTATTTAAAAATACACATCCCCCAAAGATACAACTCCTGCTTAATCATCTAAAGTTCTCCATAAGAAAGTGAAATATATAGCCGCCCTAGATAAATACACTAAGAAAGAAAGCCAAACCAAATTATAAAAAACAAACTCCATGTCCAAAAAAACAAAAAACGCCAGAAAAGCAAATAGCATAACAAGGGAAGCAAGATTTGAATAAAAAATAAAACCTGCTTGAGCTTTAATACCGACAAAAGCTGATTGCATTGAATAAAAAACTTTAATGAAAACCAGAAAAGCAACTGGAACAATATACTTTACCTGTAGCTCAAAATTTATTACGGCTTCAAATATAGATAATAAGATAAACCAGATCACAAATAGGAATAAAACAATTAAAGAATAAAGAAGAGATTTCCTTATGTAAGCATTCCGGTTGACACCATGTTTTATCTGCTTTGCTTCTTTAAACCCAAAATAAGTTGCAATTAAATTAAATGGAAATATTAAAAGAGTAAACAAATAGACATAATTTGAAAAAATTGTTTTATCAATATTCATGTAATCAACAACAAGCCTGTCATACATTGAAATGAAAGTAATCACAAGAAGCGAAAATGAATAAGACAAAAAGAGTAAAAATAACTTTTTTTTACTCTTATCCCTCTTAATAAATCTAATTTTAAAAGGAAGGCGAAAATAAAAGTAACTAATAACTAGTAACGACAAAGCTAGGGAAGCAAAAAGAACTACATTTAATGCTAGTAAATACTCGTGAATGTATAAATACAGAAAAGGAATTAAAAGCATCTTCCAAATATTATTTATTAGCTGCGATATGTTAAATAACCCTACCATTCTGTAAAAGTGGTAAAAAAACACTATAAGAGAAACAGGTAATGTGATGAGGACAACATAAAAATCTAATTTAATATCAAAAAGGTAACCACTAAATAAAAAATAGCTGAGTACTGTAAATAAAACACAACTTACAACCATTAGATTACAAACGACTAACTCTATATCGTAAAACTCACCTTTTAGCTTACCCTGCCTTACAAATAACTGCTCAGAGCCCAATAAACAGAAAGAAAAAGATAAAGTTGAAATCGTAAGCAATACATTCCAAATATAAAAATCCTCTTCAGCCAAGCTACTTTTTGCCACAATATTAGATATAAAAAGTAAACCTGCTCCAAAAAACATAATTAGAAGAGAAAGGTTATCTTTTAAGAAAAAGCATAGCTTATTAATCATTGATAATTGATAAATAATTTTCAAATTGTTTTTCTCTAGAGTAAACAGTTATATCTAACTTATTATTAAAACTGAAATTGGCTAATGCTTCATTCAAATTAAAGCCTTCCACATTTTCAGGCTCAACTACAATCCCAATCCCATGTTCAAGAATAAACTTAGCCACTTGAGAATTCAGAGGCATGACACAAACTATAGGCTTTCTCGCGTACAAATAATCGAATAGTTTGCCAGGTATTGGCTCTAATGAACTACTCTCTTCTGTATGTAAAATAACCAAATAATCATAACTTTGTGCTATGCTATATACTTCCGAATGCTTTAAACTTCCCTGATAAGAAATATTGTCAGAATTGTCGATATCAAACTTTTCAAACTCAACATGGCCAAAGAGATCAATACTGGACCTAGAGTTACTAAGAAGCAGCTCTAAATAATATATAGAACGATATGAATCCGAAAAATCATTTATTACTCCGAAATAGCCTCCTCTTAAGTTCAATTTTTTACTTTTATCATATGCGCATGTTGTCTCTTTAACATTTTCACTAGCAACATAACCATTCATTATTAATTTTGACTTTTCTTTAATTGATATGTTGAATTTATTTTCAACCATGTCTAGAACAACAGGTGAAACATATACGAAATGGTCCGCTTTATTTATTATTAATTTTTCTAAATGGGAAGAGATTTTATTAGCTAGTATATTTTTTTTAGAAAAAATTGGTTGTGTATTCCAGCTATCCCTATACTCTAAAATAACCTTTACTTTAGGGTGAAACCTCTTGATGTAAAGGCACAACACGTTAACACTATGTGGGGGGGCGCTTAAAATTATGGTGCAATCACCTTTGCAGGATAATATGTATTCATTAACTTTTTTTATATATTTGAGTACGTCTAAAACACCATAATCAGGTATCAATACTTCCTTATTTAAATACTTTAAAGCTCCTTTAATTTTATGAGAAAAAAGAGTTTGCTGACTTCCTTTATTGAAGTTTTTTTGTTTTTTACGGTGAATAGTACTGCCTATATAATCCACATCCTCATTTTGCAGCCACTCATTACCAAAATAACTATAAAAAATACCCTTAGTAGAAATTATTTTTACATCATAGCTTCGCTCTTTGAGAAATTTCGTTAAATAAGTAACTCTTGAAACCCCTCCGAACGAAGCCGCATAAGGAAGAAAGTTATATGTAACTATAGCTATGTTTTTCATGACTCTTTACTTACGCTCTTTTTAGTGTTGAATTGTTGATATTTGAAAATAAAAATATAAAAGGAATATATGCAACGGGGTGGTTGCTCGTAGCTGTAAGGGACATCAATAGTAAAAACATGAAGTAGAACTTAGACTTTAACTTATTGTTAAACATAAAGAAAACATAAGCTATATAAACGAAAAAAAATAAAGAGTATATTTTCAAGTCTAAAACCCTAGTTAAAAATGATGATTCAATAGTGTACATGTCAATTTCTAAAAAGTTTTTACCTGCTACACTATGGCTACCTATTAAATCTGGGTAGAAATCTAGGAGACCAACTTCAAAAGCTAAATAAAACGCCTTGATATGGTGAAAAGTACTTGCTAAATGATAGGATAGAATCCCATCTGTTATGTTTGTACGATATGAGTTTAGCCAAACCAGAAAAGGAATTAAAAACAAAAACAGGAGAAAAAACACTCTTTTCCACTTTTCCCCCATCAACCTAAAAGCAAGTACAAATAATAGCACTTTTGATAAAGTCAAAATTGAGAAAAAAAGAGCTAATACACTCTCTTTTTTTGAGTATATTCTATTATTTTGAAATAAATATACCACTGAAAAAAGTGTGCAAACTAATGCTGAAGAATAGAATGGAACGCTTAATCGATCGCCAAATAAACCTGAGCTAAGATTACTATCGACCCCTTTACTTTTGAAGTATGTACTTGTTCTAAACAAAACCTCAGTCAAGTCTATTGCTAAAAAAATATCAATAATTAAGGTTAATAATATAATATAAAATATAAAATATAAAAAAACTTTTATAGTCTCTATTTTTATGGTCAAGCTATTACTTAACAGTAAAAGCTCTGCGATTAAAAAGTATAAGGATATGTCTCGAATACCATAAAAAGCTGTTTTTATAGCAGCTACATCATGTCTATAAATTAATGGGAGTAAACCTATAAATAGAATACAAAAATATAAATAAATTGAAACATATCGCTTTTTAACTACCATTAATATTATAAGTAATAATAACCAAGAATCCCTAAGTAACAGAAAAAAAAACGATAAGCTTGGTAACCAAGCTATAAGTAAGTTACTAAATAAAAACCCCCAAGTACACAATAGAAATAATAATGAAGTAACTTTTAATTTATCAAGGGATAAACCCATATGCCACCCAAAAATTTAGAATTAGCTCCAAACACCTTTGATATCCAGTGCATTTTTCGGTCTTGTTGCCATAATTTTAAACTCCTTGTGGTCTACGAGTAATACATTTATGTCTGCTATTACGTCTGATAGTTCGACTAATTCAATATTACATATTTTGTCCAAAGACTGCGGTAATTTTTGAATATTTGGCTCAATAGCAATTACTGTACCTGCATGTAATTCTGCAATTTGCTTGGTTATATTCAAAGCAGGGCTTTCACGTAAGTCATCGATATCTGGTTTAAAAGCCAAGCCGTAACAAGCAACAGTTACATCTTTAGCAGTTTTAGTTGGGTTAGCTTGTAAAAAATCAGCAATTGCGAGCTTTACTTTATTAATTACCCATTGTGGCTTGGCGTCATTTACTTTACGCGCGGTATGAATTATTTGAGCTTGTTCTGGGGTTTTACTAACAATAAACCAAGGATCCACCGCTATGCAGTGCCCACCAACACCAGGCCCTGGTTGTAAAATATTAATACGTGGATGGCGGTTAGCTAATGAGATAAGCTCCCAGACGTCTATATCTAACCTGTCACAAATTATTGAAAGTTCATTAGCAAAAGCTATTTGCACATCGCGGCATGAATTTTCAGTGAGCTTTGCCATCTCAGCAGTTCGAGCATTAGTAATAACACACTCGCCTTGTACAAATATTTTATAAAGCTCTACAGCCTGGGCTGAGCACTTAGCTGTCATTCCACCTATTACGCGATCGTTTTCTACTAACTCACGAACAACATGACCTGGTAATACACGTTCTGGGCAATGTGCTATATTTACATCTATGTTTGTATCTGTATAACTACTTTCGGGGCCCGGAAATGTTAAATCTGGTCGAGCAGCAGCTAACCACACCGCCATTTGTTCTGTAGCGCCAACAGGTGATGTTGATTCTAATATAACTAAATCACCTCTTTTAAGTACTGGCGCAATAGCTTCACTGGCTTTTTTGATATAACTTAAATCAGGTTCAGGTATTTCAGAATCATTATTTTTGAACGGTGTTGGTACGGCTATTAAAAATGCATCAGCAGGCTCTGGTACTGTTGTTGCCTTTAAGTGCCCCTCAGTAACTGCAGCATGAACAATCATATCTAAATCAGGTTCTACTATATGTATTTCACCACGATTAATAGTGTCGACTGCATGTTGATTTACATCAACCCCTATTACTTTCTTTTTGCGTGATGCGAACATGGCTGCAGTTGGTAAACCAATATAACCTAAACCAACAACTGAAATCGTATTAAATGACATGGTGATCCTTTTTGAAATGCGCGAGATAAACTCTCGCCTACAACTCTAATTTAATTATTCTTTAAGCTAGTTTTTAATATCAAGATATAAGAATTTATTTTTAACCTTGCACTTTTTAATTCTTTGCTAAAATATCGCAAATACGTTGGCAAGCTTTACCGTCACCATATGGGTTATGAGCGCGGCTCATAGTTTTATATGATTCGTCATTAGTTAAGAGCTCGTTTAATGCTGAAGTTATTTTAGCTATATCGGTGCCAACCAACCTAACTGTACCCGCATCTACGGCTTCTGGGCGCTCTGTGGTATCACGCATAACGAGTACAGGTTTTCCTAAGCTAGGTGCTTCTTCTTGTATGCCGCCTGAGTCAGTTAAAATTATATGTGCGCGATTCATCAAGTATACAAAAGGTAAGTATTGTTGCGGCTCAATTAAATGGACGTTGTTTACATCGTTTAAAATACGTTTTACAGGCTCTTGTACATTTGGGTTTAAATGTACTGGGTAAAGTATTTGGCTATCTGGGTGCGCTTTAGCTGTTTGCGCTAATGCCTCGCAAATGCGCTCAAAACCGCCCCCAAAACTTTCACGGCGGTGGCCGGTAACTAAAATCAGCTTTTTGTTTTCATCAAGCATTGGGAACTGTGCAGCTAGTGTATTACTTAAATCGGTGTCATTTTCTATTTGTTGCTTAACCATTAGTAACGCATCAATGACTGTATTACCTGTTACCGATATATTTTCAGCTGCGACATTTTCTTTAAGTAAGTTAGCTTTTGAATTTTCAGTAGGTGCTAAATGGTACTTAGTAAGGGAGCCGGTTAATTTACGATTTCCTTCTTCTGGCCACGGTGAGTAAATATTGCCGGTGCGTAAACCAGCCTCAACATGCCCGACAGCTATTTGCTCATAATATGCAGCTAAGCTCGCAGCAAAGGTGGTTGCTGTATCACCATGTACTAGCACTACATCTGGTTTGAACTCTTTAAGTACTGGCGTTAACTCTAATAAAATACGACTAGTTACTTCAGGTAACGTTTGGCCCGCTTTCATTAGGTTTAAATCGTAATCTGGCGTGATTTTAAATAGTTCTAGCACTTGATCCAGCATTTCACGGTGCTGTGCTGTTACACAGCATTTTGATTCAAAGCGATCATCTGCAGCAAGAGCATGAACCAATGGAGCCATTTTAATAGCTTCAGGGCGAGTACCGAATACCGTTAATACTTTCACTTTTATATCCTTTAATAAATCAAATTCAGCTTTTAGCGTAACCAGATTTAGTTACGTCTTTATGTCAACTTCATAGAAGCACAGGAGTTAATTTTTACTATTTTACGGTGTAAAATATCCCAGCATTCACACTCTGAGTAACCGATTGGTCATGATGAAGTTGCATTTTAACAATTTTCTATCTCAGTATTATTTTAACTCACTGAGACACTTTTTTCTAAATTGAGACAGTCAATTTTAACTATCTTTTTGTAATTGCTTGTTTTTATACTTTTATTTAAAAGTGCCCAATAGGCCCTCAAAAAACTAGACGTTTAAACCTAGTCTTTATCCTTGGCTACATAGTGTCTGATCAATACTATCATTACACTTAGCATGCCACCTAAAAGTACGCCAAGCACACAGATTAAAGCGCGCTTAGGTTTAAACTTCTCTTCTGGCACTAATGCCGCATCAATGGTTTTAAATACATATTCGTCGCGTACTTTAGCAAACATAATTGTTTTAGTTTGCTCTTCAACTAGCTTGTATAGCACTGCACGAATATCAGCTATTTTGGTTTGCTCTAGCTGCTGTGTTAAAAAGTCGGTGCTTTTTATTGCTTCTAACACATCGCGCTCTTTCATAGTTTGATTAATATCTTCAATCAGCCAACTAACCCATTGCTGCGCAACACTAGGAGATACATGCTCTACCGACACGGTAACCATACCGCTTTCTTTATCAGTACTTGCACTTATTATTTTGCTAAAAACCTTAAAGGCTTCTTGCATAGATGGTTCAGGTTTAAAAGGCGCTTCAACTTCACGTAGCCATTTATTATTTTGAGCATCGTACATTTCGCTATCATATACAACCGTATTCGTTTGCATATCCCACGTTTTAGCAGCCATTAAGTCTGGTAAGATGTTATGCTTTTGAATAAAGTCGCTGGTAAATTGGCGTGACTTTAACACCTCAATGGCTAATTGGGCTTTATTACTTGAACCACCACCTAAATTAACACCCGCCAAGCTGGCTAAACCACCAAACTGCCCAGCTAAGGCACTTAAACCACCGCCACCTTCTTGCTCTGCAGGCGCTAATAACGCTTCCGACTTATAAATGTTAGGTTGGTTAATAGCATAAACAACGGATGCAACTGCGAACAGTGCTGTAATTGCTATTATTAACCATTTTCCTTGCCAAATTACAGCAAACAGCTCACGTAAATCGATTTCGTCGTCAGCGATGTTATTGTTATGGCTTTGCACGTATTCGTTATTCTCTTTTATATTTGCTTGGTTATTGTTCATATAAATCTCGGTTGATAGCTAAAGCTATTTATTAGTCTTGCAGCCAGGCTTGCGGTCCGGTTCGTCGCAGAGGTGTCTTGCTTCAACTTGGAAGTAAAACCATTTACTTTCAAGTCATTCAGACACGCTTCCGCCCCTAGGTTGCAGTTCCTACGTACTGATTTAATTGCTAATTTTTGTTTTCACTATTTTGTACATGTTAACTAAAACCAAAGGATTACTTTGGTTTTAGTTTTTAATTTATTACTTTACTTAAAGGCTACCGATTGCGGCTACTGCTACACCTAATTGATACAGTATTTGCGTTGCGGTACTCCACAGCGTTAGCTTGTCCATATGCCCTGCGTCCATAGGTACTACTATGGTATCGCCTGCCTCTAGCTGCTCTGAGTTATTAACTGCAAACCAATTACCCGTGTTAGGTATTTTTACCGAGCCATTCGCTTTAATTATATAAATGCGGTCGTCATCAGCACGCTCTTTAAGACCACCACTTAGCTTAAGGTAGTCGTCTACGCTTATACCCGCTTTATATAAGTGTGTAGTTGCATAATTAACCTCTCCCACTACGCTGATAGAGTCGCGCTTACTCGGTACATAAAGTGTATCGCCATCTTGTAGCACTAAGTTTTGCTGGTTATTTGCAATTAAAGGCAGGTCGATAACTAAACGTCCAACTGCTTCCACGCTTGCCAAATCGTTAAGTAACTTGTTCATTTCGTCGTACGAAAGCGCGCTGCTGCTTACAGAGTCTTGAAAACTCTTTGATGCTACGTCGCGTCTTAGCTCAGTTGCCAAACGCGCTAACTGCTGTTGCTCTTGCTGCTTAACTGACTGGCGAATAAATACCGCTGCCTTTTGCTCTGCAAAATCTGAAAATCCACCTGCGCGCTCTAACAAATTAGTTAATGTTTCGCCACGGCGAATTGTATAAGTACCTGGGAATAATAACTCACCCTTTAAAGTTACTTTTACGTTTTCTTGCCAGTTTGGAATTGCAAAAATATTTAAGCTGTCTTTACTTTGTAAAGCAATGCGGTTTTGTTCATTACCATTTACTACTTGATCAAAGTCTATTTTTATATGTTCTACTTTTGAAGCATCACCATCAACCATACGGGTAATTTCGGCTTGTTTGGTATAAGCTGATTCAAGTAAGCCACCCGCTGCCGTCACAAGGTCAGCAACTTCGCCACCTATAGTTAGTGGGTAAACACCTGGGTAAGTAACACTGCCGTTAACTTCTACTAACTGAATAGCTTGCTCGGTCGATGCTTGGCGTTTAAGCTTTTTAATGATTGGCGCTAATAAATTATTACGGCTATAAGGTGTATAACTTGCTGCACTTAATTGGTTACTATTTTCACCTTGTGTTGCAGCTTGCTCAATTGATGTATCTTTTTTAGTACCTGAGCCAGTTGCTGCTAACGTTAACTTTTCATCTTGTTTTTCTTCAAACTCACTAAATACAAGTATTTTATCATTGGCGTTTAAGGCTAGGTCGTTTTCGCTATTTTTAATAATAGCTAAAGCTACATCAAACTGATGTACTTCTATATCGCCACTTATATTTACTTCACGTACCACCAAGCCATAACTTAAATCAGCTTGGGGAAGTAGATCGCCACGTACCGACTTTAGAACATCGGAAATACGTTTACCTTGGTGCCATTGATAGCTGCCAGGGCGTACTACGGCACCGATTAAATTAACTGAATTTTTATATTGTGAGCTTATGGTATTAAAGCGTACGCGGTCACCGTCTTGGGGAATATAGTTTATGCTATTAGCAGAAAAGTCTACGGTAAGTACTTCTTTGCGGTTGTTTTTAAAACGCTCTACCACGGCATTTTTAGTATAAGCGCCCGGCTTTAGGCCGCCTGCCATAGCTAATAGCTCTTTGGCTGTTTCGCCCTTTTTTAGCTCAAAAATAGCTGGGCGTTTCACTAAGCCTTCTACTTTTACTTGTGCACCAACTGAAGGTACAAATACTACGTCACCTGGCTTTAAAATTATATCGTTACTGCTATCGCCATGAATAAGTAAGTCGTACAAATCGAAATTAGCGACTACTTTACCCGCACGCTTTACTTGAATGTTACGCAGTGAAGCAATATCAGATACACCACCACTTACAAATAATGCATGCGATACGGTAGTTAACGACGATACATTATAACTACCAGGCTTGTATGCTTCGCCAAGTACTAAAATACGCATGCTGCGTAACTGACCAAGCGACACAAATACTTTAACGCCAATAATTTCTTGTTCTACTTTAACTTTTATTAACTCTTTAACCTCTGCAAAGGTTAAACCTGCAACTTGCACTGGGCTTAAGTTAGGGATGCTAATACGCCCTTCGCGATCAACTATTACTTCAAAGCTATCGCTTTCTTTACCGTAAAAGTTAATTAGTAGCTGATCGCCACGCCCTACTAAATAGGTGTCGGGCACTGCTGCGGTTTCGCTAGGCATAAATGTAGTCGGTTCACCGGCAAAAAGTTCGTAACCAAATGGCTTTACTTCGTCTGTTTTTGGTTTGAATTGGTTTTTGTTAATTTCTGCTTGGTTTTGCTGCTGTATAGAATCGCGTTCACCAATTGTTGGTTCTTCAACAGTAGGTTGATTACTTGATTGGCTTGACCCAGTTATTACCGATAGATCAACACCGTACTGCTTTGCCAATGCCTGCTGTTGAGACTTTGGTAATTTTTTAAATTGTTCTAGCTGCGAGGCACTCGGAGTAAGTGCTAATGCGCTAAAGCCGCATATTAATACTAAAGCACTAAATAAGTGTTTAAAAAGGTTCACAAGTAGGTATTTCCCTAGGTCTACAACAAGAATTGCTGCGTATTGTACATTACTATTAGGCTAATAAAAAAGGGACTTTAGCCCCTTTAGTCATTTAATTGTCATTAACTTGATATTATTGGTTAAAAACTGTAAACCAGTGTTAGCGAGGTCTCTGTGTCGGTGCTTTCTTTATCATCGGCAACATCTGAGTTGTTAATAATGTTGTAAGCAACCTTCATTTGTAATGAACCGTTTATTTTAGCAAGTAGTGCTGTTTCTGAACGTGTTTTGGTGTTGGTGTCACCATATTCTACTGTTACTAGTTGCGTAAAACGGGCATTATCAGAAATCTGCCAGTTGTAATCTAACTTACCTAAGGCAATAATTTCGCCTTCGAACTCACCCGCAAGTGAATTACCGTTGTCGTCAACTTCGCTGCTTTCGTCAGGGTATTTAAAACGTTTATAACCTGGGCCTACTTCAGCATTTAGCCACATAGTGTCTTCGTTAATTAAACGCCTACCATAACCAGCAGAAACTACCGACTCACTTCTATAGGCACCAAAATAGTCTGAAACGTGTGAACCATAAATGAATAGGTGCGAGTGTTTTTCATTTAATTTGTAATTGCCTTGTGCAGAAATAGCGTATTTTTCGTTAGTACGCTGTTTGTCTTTTGTACCATCGTCGTTTTCTACTTCGTCTTCTTTGTAGATACCATCGATTTTGTACTCATTATTCCAACGTTCTAGATGATGCAATACCTTAATACCACCTTTAAGTGTGGTGGTTTCGGTGTTACCGCTGGTAATAATAGCGCCTAGCTCACTGGTAACTTCCCAGGTTTTTTGCTCAGCGTCGTCTGCAAATGCGTTAGTTGCTGCTGTTGCTGCAACTAAAATTGATAAAAGCTTTAATTTCATTTAAAAATAACCTTTGTATAGCTGTAAGTAAATTAATCTTGTTTGCGTAAATGTACATCCATCTGAGGAGCTGGAATATTGATCCCTTGCTCATCAAATATAATTTTAATTTCTTCGAGTAAACTCCAGTACGTAGGCCAATAATCGGCTGACTCAACCCACGGGCGAACTATAAAGTTTACGCTTGATTCAGCAAGCTCAGATACTGATACGTTATAAGCCGGATCTTTTAAAATGCGTGACTCGCTATCGAGTATTGATTTAAGCACTTCTTTCGCTTTGCGTAAATCGGCGTCGTAATCTACACGAATAACTAAATCTATACGGCGTGTTGACTCTCGTGAGTAGTTAACAATTGCATCTGACATGATTTTTGAATTTGGCATTATTATAACTTTGTTATCTGGGGTGCGCAGCTCTGTTGAAAATATTTCGATTTTTTTAATGGTGCCGGCTTTATTACCTGCCTCTACGTAGTCACCCGATTTAAAAGGGCGTAGTAAAATAATCAGCACGCCTGATGCAAAGTTAGAAAGCGAGCCTTGTAGTGCTAAACCTACAGCTAAACCAGCAGCACCTAAAATAGCAATAAATGAGGTTGTTTCGATCCCTATTTGCGACAGCGCCATTAAAACGGTCGCCATAAATACTATGGCAAATACAATACTAGAAACAAATGAGCCTACTGCTTTGTCTACTTTCTTTTTGTCGAATGCTTTTTCGGTTAAGTTTGCACAAAACTTTGCAATTCGCCCACCTAATAAAAAGATAACCAGCGCTATTACCGCTTGTATACCATAATGTAAAATTAGGCCTGAGTTTTCGTTAAGCCAATTAAGTACCGATTCCATTTTTGATCCTGAAAGTAGTTCATCTGATTTTATCGGCAAATTATATATTATTTACATTTTAGATTCATTAGATAATGGGTTTGCATAAATAAGTTTTAATCCAGTTACTTATTAAAATATTAGTTAACTTGACTGCTTTTCGTGCAAAACACACACTAAACATGCTATTTCACTCTTTTTTTAATTTTTTTCACTTTTTTGCTTCACAACTTTTAATACTTTATGTATTATGCGCCTCACACCAACCAAGGTGTGTTGTGGCGGTTGTAGCTCAGTTGGTAGAGCCCCGGATTGTGATTCCGGTTGTCGCGGGTTCAAGCCCCGTCAATCGCCCCAATTTTTCTTTCCTCAAGAAAAATTTAAAACTCCTTACGTTGTCTCCCAAAATTTACGCTTTTAAAACCATATTAAAAAAACATAAAATACCGAACTTGTAGTAGGAAATTCACCTCGCGTTTTTTTAATTTTATCAAGCGCTACATAAAGCCCCGCCTGCTAGTAATTTAAACACCGAGCTTGGCTTAATCTCTACCTGACACCTGATCTTAATCTTGTAGGCGGGAGTTTACCTCGCGCAATGTTTTTAATTTTAATAAGCGCGGCATAAAGCCCCGCCTACGATTAAATTAAACACCGTGCTTGGCTTAATCTCTGCCTAAAACCTGATACCTAGCACCTGATCTTAATCTTGTAGGCGGGAGTTTACCTCGCGCAATGTTTTTAATTTTAATAAGCGCGGCATAAAGCCCCGCCTACGGTTAAATTAAACACCGAGCTTGGCTTACCTCTGCCTGAAACCTAGAACCTGATACCTAGAACCTGCCTTTAAACTTGTAGGCGGGAGTTTACCTCGCGCAGTTTTTTAAATTTTTAACAAGCGCGGCATAAAGCCCCGCCTGCGGGCAACTTAAACACCGATTTGGGCTTAATCTCTGCCTAAAGCCTGATACCTAACACCTAAAACCTACTCTTTTACTCTGGCCTGCCTTTATTGCGTTTACCTAACAAGTACGCGTCGCGGAATTTTATAAAGTGCTGTTCTAATTTTGTGGCTGCATCCTTCTCTCCCGCTAACGCTAACACCATAATAGCAACTTCTGCAGTGCCAAGTTGATGCGCATGGGGAGCAACACGTAGACGGTAGTCTGAGAGTTTGTCGGCAGTGATCGATAATACCGGAAGGTTATCTAAATACGGACTTTTGCGGATCATTTTTTTAGCTTCGCGCCAGGTTCCGTCTAAAAATATAAATAGCGGTTTTTTACCGGCTGTTATATTTACTTCAGTTACGGCTCTGCCCGGCTCTACATCTTCAGCAGGAAATACCACCATAGGTTGATATTGCGGATCGTTTATTAATGCTAATAGTTTGGCATCAGGATCGGTTCTATCCCATCTAAATGCATAGTTTTCAGGTATTATTTCGGCAATTAAACGCCCAGTATTTGAAGGTTTAAAGCTTTCATTATGATACATAAGTAAACAAACAGCTGCGTCGCAATCGGCCTGTATAACCCCTTCGCAAATACAGTAAAGCTCTGCAAGTAAGCATTGCTGGCAACGTGTCATTTTAGCGCCTCGAGCGTTAAACTCACGGCGCGATTCGCTTATTTGTTGGGCACGTAATGCTAAAACGGCATTTTTCACTGGGGGTTTACCTTAAATAAATTAGGCGCGCATTGTAGCTATATTTGATAAAAATAGATATGTAAGGGCGCAGTGAAAAGAGTATTTTAGCGTTCAGGTTTTAGGTATCAATAAGGTAATACAACCCTGTAGCCGAAAGTTCACCTCGCGCAGTTTTTTAATATTAATAAGCGCGGCATAAAGCCCCGCCTACGCATACCTCCAGACACTGAGCTTGGTTTGATCTCTGCCTGAAACCTGATACCTAAAACCTGCTTTTCGCCCATAAAAAAACCCAAGCTGGGCTTGGGTTTTTAAACAATTAACTAAAAGAAATTACTTTTTCTTTTTAACTGCTTTTTTATTTGGTAAGTCAGTGATTGAACCTTCGTAAATTTCAGCTGCTAGGCCGATTGATTCGTTCAATGTTGGGTGAGCATGAATGGTAAGTGCTAAGTCTTCGCCATCTGCGCCCATTTCTACTGCTAGGCCAATTTCGCCCAGCATTTCGCCTGCGTTAATACCAACCATAGCGCCACCGATGACACGGCCACTTTCTTTATCAAAAATAAGCTTAGTAGAACCTTCAGTACGTGCAGATGCAATTGCACGACCTGATGCAGCCCACGGGAATACCGCAGTTTCAATGCTAAGGCCTTGCTCTTTTGCTTCTTTTTCAGTTACACCAACCCACGCCATTTCTGGATCTGTGTAGGCAATTGAAGGAATACATTTAGGATCAAAGTAATGTTTTTGACCAGAAATAACTTCAGCTGCAACGTGTGCTTCGTGAACCGCTTTATGCGCAAGCATAGGTTGGCCAACAATGTCGCCCACTGCAAAAATGTGCTCAACGTTTGTTTTAAGCTGCTTATCAACATTAATAAAGCCGCGCTCATCAACGTTAACGCCTGCTTTATCTGCATCAAGTAACTTACCGTTTGGTGTACGGCCAACTGCTACAAGTACTTTGTCGTAACGTACTGGTTCTGCTGGTGCGTTTTTACCTTCAAACGTTACATATAGGCCATCGTCTTTTGCGTCAATGCCCGTTACTTTAGTAGAAAGCATTACATTAAATTTGTCGCTTACGTACTTTTGGTAAATTTTAACAATGTCTTTATCGGCAGCTGGTACTAGTTGATCAGCAAATTCAACTACGTCGATTGCTGAACCTAGTGCACGGTATACTGTGCCCATTTCCAGACCAATAATACCACCACCAAGTACAAGTAGCTTTTCAGGGATATCTTTAAGCTCTAGTGCGCCAGTTGAATCAATTACGCGGTCATCTTCTGGGATGAAAGGTAAGCTAACTGGTTTAGAACCTGCAGCAATAATTGCGTTATCGAAGGTAATTGTTGTTGTACCGTCGGTGCCTTCAACAGCAATGGTGTTGCTGCCAGTAAATTTACCGTAACCGTATACAACTTTAACTTTACGCATTTTCGACATGCTAGTTAAGCCACCAGTAAGTTGGCCAATAACAGAGTCTTTCCATGAACGGATTTTGTCTAAGTCAATTTGTGGTGCGCCAAAAGTAACGCCATGATCGGCCATTGCCGCTGCGTCATCAATTACTTTAGCTACATGTAAAAGCGCTTTTGAAGGGATACAACCCACATTTAGACATACACCGCCTAGTGTATCGCGAGACTCAACTAGTGTAACTTCTAAGCCCAAGTCAGCAGCACGGAAAGCCGCAGAGTAACCACCAGGACCACCGCCTAGTACAACAACTTGAGTTTTTAATTCGTTGCTCATGCTATTACCTTAATTATTTGAACGGGACACAGCCCCAAGGTTTAACTGCCATGCTTCTGCGAGGCAGAAATTCTGTGCAAAGATTGTATCATTGCAAATGGTAAAAATCCCAGCAAAAAACAACTGGCTGGGATTTGATTTCATACATTTTTAGCGATTACATCACTAATTGACGAATATCGCTCATGTAGCTTGCCAGCGTAACAGTAAAGCGTGCTGCTAGCGCACCGTCAATCACTCTATGGTCGTACGACATTGACAATGGCACCATAAGTTTTGGTTCAAACTCTTTACCATTCCATTTTGGCTTCATTTCAGATTTAGACACACCTAAAATAGCCACTTCTGGCGCGTTAACAATCGGCGTAAATGCCGTACCGCCAATACCGCCTAAGCTTGAAATAGTAAAACAGCCTCCTTGCATATCTGCCGAGGTAAGCTTACCGTCGCGTGCTTTAGCTGATACTTCCATTAGCTCGCGCGATAGTTCAATAATGCCTTTTTTATCAACATCTTTAAACACAGGTACTACTAAACCATTTGGCGTATCAACCGCTACACCAATGTTAATGTACTTTTTAAGAATTAAGCTTTCGCCATCGTTAGACAGTGACGAGTTAATAGTTGGAAATTCGGCCAACGCTTTTGCTGCGGCTTTCATTACAAATACTAATGGCGTAATTTTAACACCTAGCTTTTTCTTCTCGTTAAGGGCATTTTGCTCTTTACGAAATTCTTCAAGGCTAGTTATATCGGCTTCGTCGAACTGAGTAACATGTGGGATTTGCACCCAGTTACGGTGTAAGTTTTTACCCGATAGCTTTTGAATACGCGATAGTTTTTTCTCTTCAATTTCGCCAAACTTAGCAAAATCAACTTTAGGCCATGGAATAAGCCCAAGCTCACTGCCGCCTGCGTTGCCTTTACCTGCCGACAATTGACCTGATTCAACTTGCTTAACTAGGTTTTTAACATAGTTTTGCACGTCGTCTTTTACTACGCGGTTTTTACGACCAGAGCCTTTTACATTAGCTAGGTTTATACCAAACTCACGTGCTAAGCGGCGTACCACAGGCGATGCATGTGCATACGCGCTGTTATTCGCAAAGCTTTCGTTGCTAGCTGCTGGAGCAGATTGCGTCGCTGTTTCGGCTTTTGGTGCTGGTTTTTCGCTTTTAGCAGCAGGTGCTGACTTTTCGGCTTCAGGTTTAGCGGCTGCAGCAGGTGCGCCACCAGCAACTTCAAAAACAAAAATTAACGAGCCGGTCGATACTTTATCGCCCGTAGCTACTTTAATTTCTTTAACTGTGCCTGCAAACGGTGCCGGAAGCTCCATTGCTGCTTTGTCGCCTTCAACGTTTAGTAACGATTGATCTTCAGTAACGCTGTCGCCAACGGCTACTAAAATTTCGGTCACTTCAACTTCGTCGCCACCAATATCAGGCACGTTAACTTCTTTTGTGCTTGATGCTGAGCTTTGCTCGGCCGCTGGCGCTGCTTTAGTTTCGGCTGGTGTTGATTCAGCAGCAGGTGCTGCAGACTCACTACCCGCTACTTCAAATACAAATACCAATGAACCGGTTTTTACTGTATCGCCAGTCGCTACTTTAATTTCTTTAACTGTGCCAGCAAATGGCGCAGGTACTTCCATTGATGCTTTGTCGCCTTCAACGCTTAAAATAGACTGATCTTCAGTAACGCTGTCGCCAACGGCTACTAAAATTTCAGTTACTTCAACTTCGTCATCGCCAATATCTGGCAAGGTTACGTCTTGTGCTGCAGAGCTAGAAGCCGCTGGTGCTGGTTTAGCGTCAGTTGCAGGCGCTTTTTGCTCTGCTGCACTGTCGCTTTTGTCTGCACTTGCGCTTTTGTCTGCACTTGCGCTTTTATCTGCACTTTCGCCTTCACTCTCGCCTTCAAAGATAAACACTAAAGAGCCAGTAGCTACGTTGTCGCCAACGCTTACTTTAATCTCTTTTACTGTGCCAGCTGTATCGGCCGGCACTTCCATTGATGCTTTGTCGCCTTCAACGGTTAGTAATGCTTGGTCAACTTCAACAACGTCGCCAACGGCTACTAAGATTTCGGTTACTTCTACTTCATCACCACCGATATCGGGTACTTTAATTTCAATACTCATTGCAAACCTCTTATGCGTACAGTGGGTTAAGTTTGTTGGTGTCGATATTAAACTTTTTAAGTGCTTCAATAACTACCGACTTTTCAACTTCACCACGTTTAGCAAGTTCAGATAACGTAGCAACTACAACGTAGTCTGCGTTAACTTCAAAGTGACGACGAAGGTTTTCGCGGCTATCAGAGCGGCCGTAACCATCGGTGCCTAACACTTTATAGTTATTGCTTGGAATAAACGAACGCGCTTGCTCTGCGTAATTTTTCATGTAATCGGTTGCTGCAACCGTTACTGAATCGTTTAATACGCTAGTGATATACGCAGTTTTTTGCTCGCCTTCAGGGTTAAGCATGTTAAAGCGCTCAACATCTTGGCCATCGCGCGTTAGCTCGTTAAAAGACGTTACCGAGAATACGTCAGACGCAACACCGTAGTCTTCGCTCAATACTTTAGCTGCTTTACGTACTTCAGTCATAATAGTACCCGAGCTTAATAGCTGTACGTTGGCTTTTTTGCCTGCGTAGCTTTCTAGCTTGTAAATACCTTTACGAATACCTTCTTCAGCGCCTTCTGGCATAGCTGGCTGATGGTAGTTTTCGTTCATTAACGTTAAGTAGTAGTAAATGTTTTCTTGATCGTCACCATACATACGACGAATACCATCTTGAATGATAACCGCTACTTCGTATGCGTACGTTGGATCGTAAGAAATACAGTTAGGTACTGTGCTGGCAAGAATATGGCTGTGGCCATCCTCATGTTGCAAGCCTTCGCCGTTAAGCGTAGTACGACCGGCTGTTGCACCTAATAAGAAACCACGTGCTTGCTGATCGCCTGCCATCCATGCCATGTCGCCAACGCGTTGGAAACCAAACATAGAGTAGTAAATGTAAAATGGGATCATGGGTAAATCGTTGGTGCTGTAAGATGTTGCTGCAGCAACCCATGACGACATTGCACCTAACTCGTTAATACCTTCTTGCAGTACTTGACCCGATGTAGCTTCTTTATAGTAAGAAACAATATCGCGATCTTGAGGTGTGTAGTTTTGGCCATGCGGGTTATAAATACCAATTTGGCGGAACAAACCTTCCATACCAAAGGTACGTGCTTCGTCGGCAATAATAGGTACTATGTTTTTACCAATACCTTTATCTTTTAATAAAATATTAAGTGCACGAACAAAACCCATAGTGGTAGAAATATCACGTTTTTGTTCTTCAAGTAGCGGGTTAAACGCTTCTACTTCTGGCACTGTTAACTTTTCGCTAAAGCGTGCAATACGCTTAGGTGTATAACCTTTAAGCTCTTCACGACGAGCGTGTAAGTAAGTGTGCTCAGGAGTGCCTTCTTCAAGCGTTAAATAAGGCAGTTCGGTTAGTTGCTCTTCAGATATTAAATCGTCAAGGCCTAGGCGTGAGCGTAGGTGTGCAACATGCGACATGTCCATTTTTTTAACTTGGTGCGCAATATTTTTACCTTCAGCCGCTTCACCCATGCCGTAACCTTTAACGGTTTTAGCAAGAATAACAGTAGGACGACCTTTGGTTTCTTCTGCTTTTTTAAATGCAGCAAATAATTTAGATGGCTCATGACCACCACGCTTAAGCGCAAAAATTTCGTCATCTGTCATATCAGCAACAAGTGCTGCTGTTTCAGGGTAACGACCAAAGAAATGTTCACGTACATACGCGCCATTTTTCGCTTTATACGTTTGGTAATCGCCGTCAACCGTTTCGTTCATTAGCTGTAGTAACTTACCGGTTTTATCTTTAGCCAGTAATATATCCCAACCGCTGCCCCACACTAGCTTAATTACGTTCCAGCCAGCGCCTTTAAATAGGCCCTCTAGCTCTTGAATAATTTTACCGTTACCCATAACTGGGCCATCTAGGCGCTGTAAGTTACAGTTAACTAAGTAACATAGGTTGTCTAGCTTTTCGCGTGCAGCAAATGAAATAGCGCCACGTGATTCTGGCTCATCCATTTCGCCATCACCTAAAAACGCATATACACGTTGGTTTTTAGTGTCTTTTAAGCCACGGCCGTCTAGGTATTTTAAAAAGCGTGCTTGGTAAATAGACGAAATTGGACCAAGGCCCATAGAAACCGTAGGAAACTGCCAAAATTCAGGCATTAATTTAGGATGCGGGTACGACGGTAAGCCTTCGCCACCTACTTCTTGACGGAAGTTATCTAGCTGCGATGCCGATAAACGCCCTTCAACAAATGCGCGCGCATAAATACCCGGAGAAATATGACCCTGGTAATAAACTAAGTCGCCGCCGTCTACATCGTTTGGTGCTTTAAAAAAGTGGTTAAAACACACTTCATAAAATGCCGCAGACGATTGGTAAGACGCCATATGGCCGCCTAAATCGAGATCTTTTTTCGATGCACGCAATACAATCATTATCGCGTTCCAACGAATTATTGAACGAATACGGCGTTCAATATTTACATCTCCCGGGTAAGCAGGTTCTTGCTCTACCGGAATTGTATTGACGTAGTTAGTGGTAATACCCGTTGGCATATCTACGCCATCTAAACGGGCTTGCTCTAACACTTGCTCAAGTAAAAACTGAGCTCGTTCAACACCTTCTTCGCGCACAACCGATTCAAGAGCTTGTAACCACTCTTGTGTTTCTAGCGCGTCTACGTCAATTTTATTGACTTCAGACATATGGAGGTTTCCTTATGTTTAAAATACGAATGTTGTGTATTTAACACATCCCACTTACTAATTTTGAGTAAGGATGTATTTGCTTAATTTTGTTTGGTGCGTCTTAAACTGCGTTCAATTCGCGAATGTTCTTTACCCGCTTCCAGTAATGCTTCTTCTATATATGCTAAATGCGCATTACTAGCTAAGCGTGCTTCTTCGGGCTTACCTTCAATAACAGCATCCATTAGCAAACCACGGTGGTGGCCTAATTGGTTACTGATATCTGATTTTGTTAATAACACGGTTAAATTTTGTAATACATTTTGCTCAAGCAATGCCTGCATGCCTCTCACTAAATGTAGTAAAACAATGTTATGTGACGCCTCTGCAATACAAAAATGAAAAGCATTTATTGCTTTCGCTTTTTGTTGTAAGTCGTCTTGTACCAAAGCAATTTGATCAAAGCTTTGTTTTACTTTAATAAAATCGTTATTGGTGCCACGCAGTGCAGCGTAATACGCAGCAATCCCTTCTAATGCATGGCGAAATTCAAGTAAATCAAACTGCGACTCTGGATGTTTACTGATCAAATCAAACAGCGGATCAGTAAGCCCTTCTTCTAGCTGATTTTTTACATACGTACCGCCGCCTTGGCGCCTAGTTACTAAACCTTTAGCTTCAAGCTTTTGAATCGCTTCGCGCAGTGATGGCCGCGATACTTCAAATTGCTTAGCTAACTCACGCTCCGGTGGCAGTTTTTCGCCTGGTGCCAACGACCCCTCAAGAATCATGTTCTCAAGTTGTTGTAAAATCACATCCGATAATTTTGCAGCTTTAATCTTTAAAGACATCAGTCAACGTCCGCGTTGTATAAATACCAAAAGCCCTTAAAACCAGGCTTTGAACTGAACAATTTAACCAAAAGGTAAATTGGTCATACCAAATTTTGACATACGGTAACAAAAAGCCTAATTGCTGTCAATTTACAGTAGCTTTAAGGACACTTAGCCAGCGTAACGCATTCAGCGCAAAGTTTAAAGAATACACAAAATAGTATAAATAAAGAAAGGTAAATGAGACGAAAATAAATTGGTCAGACCAGGGAGGGTAAAAGTGATAACGGAGAGTTTAGGTGTTAGCAGTCAAAAATAAGTAAACACCCCGTAGTCAGCAGTGTAACTTTAATTACAGCCGGTTTATTCACAAAGAGGCTAAGAGAGCGCTGCGCTTTAGAGCAGTGAAAAGTAATAGCTTAAAATGTTAACTTTTTTAATGTTTCCTCATTTACTCTCATTGCCTTCTCTTTGTGAAATAGTATCTTTGTTTGAAAAGAGAAGTGTAAAACCGCACTTACACAATCCACACACCGTGCTTAGTTTTATCTTTTGTCTGGAATTTGTAGTGCCAAGCTTGCTGGCGCGATATTTTTAACAAAAATTATAATTACTTAAAACATTCGCACTACGTGCGCGGTGGCAAGCCCCTCGCCTACGTATAACCTCAAACACCGAGCTTGGCTTTATCTCTTCCTAAAACCTGACGCCTAAAGCCTGCCCTTTAATCCAGCCCACCAAACAGGGTTAATAATGCAATCAGTACTAAATAAAACAATACATTACGTTTTACCAGTTTAATCATACAAGTGGCTTCGTACGCGCAGTCGTAGTAGCGTTTTTCTACTTGCTCTGCGGCTAAGGCGGTGTAAGTAACCACTTTGCGGTTAGGGCTTGAAAAATCAAGCGCGTAGCGTAACCAGCAACTAGTGCCTTTATTAAAGTTACCTATTACTAAATAACCAAAGCTGGTAATACGCGCTGGTAACCAGTCAAGCCAAAATAATAATCTGTGTAGCATTTTAGAATGCTTTGCTATTATTTCGTCGTCATCTTGCGTTACTAAATCGGCGAATGTGCGTACGAGTGCATATAAAACCGCACCGGCTACGCCTAATATTACAAACCAAAAAATCACCGCGCAGTAAAATCTAAAGTTAACCCATGCCAGGGTTTGCCCAACTGTTTCGCCGTCTTGCTCTTCTTCTGTACGGTTTTGCCCCATTTGCAGTGCATATAAAGTGGCTGCGGTTTTATCATCTCGGGTTAAAGCATTTAAGTACGACTTATATAAGGCACGCTGCTTAGCACAACCAAAGCAGACTAATAATATTGTTACATTAAAAATAAGTTGCCACAGCACAAAGTCAGACAGCAAATATAAACAACCAATAGCCAGTACAGGTAAAAGTAGCCACACTAAAAAGCCAACACCCGAGCCAAATACGCCTTTATTAGTGAGCAGGTTTGCCGAGCGATTTACATAACCGTCTGCGTAGTAGCTAATTTGCCAATGGGCTGAACGAGCACCTAAGCGCTCAAGTATTAATGCAATTATTATCGAAACCAAAATCATTGTTGTTACTCACTTAGCCTGATTGTTTAAGCATAGTTAAAAATAAATGCCAGTTAAAGCTACTACCAGGGTCTGTTTTTCGCCCTGGTGCTATATCGCAATGCCCTACAATTCGCTCTATTGTTATATTTGGATAGCGTTGCATTATGGCTTTACTTAGTGTTTTTAAACTAGTGTATTGCGCTAAAGTATAAGCTGTGGTGTCGGTTCCCTCAAGCTCAATGCCAATGCTAAAGTTATTGCAGTTAGTTTGCCCATTAAATTCAGACGCCCCAGCATGCCATGCTCGTTTAGTAAATGGCACGTACTGCACTAGCTCACCGCTGCGTTTAATAAAGCAATGCGCCGACACCCGCACACCGTGTAAATCGCTAAAGCTACTATGCGCTTCACAATTAAGTGTGCCCATAAATAAATCATCAACATAAGGCGTGCCAAACTGCCCCGCTGGTAAGGATATATTATGAATTACCAATAAAGAAACGTCTGTATCACTCGGGCGCTCATCAAAATGCGTACAACCACGCTGCACAGCACTATTGACCACCCCATTTAAATCTATGTTCATAATTTAAATCAAAAGATCGACATAACATCGATGCTAAAGGATTTAATTTAAAAATGATAGACGCAGCAATAAAAGCTTACCAGCCACCGAATTTGTAGCCGGGAATTTACCTCGCACAGCTTTTTAATTTTAACCCGCGCGGCATAAAGCCCCGCCTACACATAACCTAAACACCGAGCTTGGTTTGGTCTTGAACTTGTAGGCGCGAGTTTACCTCGCGCAGTTTTTTAATTTTAACCTGCGCGGCATAAAGCCCTACCTACTCATAACCTAAATACCGAGCTTGGCTAATTTCTACCTAAAACCTGATGCCTGATACCTGAAACCTGCTCTTCCCTAAAACCTGACACCTGCCTTTACCACAAAGCTGGTTATTGCAATTCAAACATAGTAAAATTTGCTTAATTTATTTACTGTTACGAGCTTTTTTATGCCTATTCCACACACTTTAGTTAGTCAACTAGTTACTCTTGCACTTGGTGAAGATTTAAATTACCAAAGTGCTGAAAATGGCGACATTACCGCGCAACTTATTCCTGAAAACGAGCAAGCAAACGCTAAAGTAATTACCCGTGAAGACTGCATATTTTGTGGTAAAGACCTAATTATTGAAGTATTTAAGCAAGTAGATCCAAGCGTTGTAGTAAATGTACTAGTAAACGATGGCGATGCAGTTACAGCTAACAGTACTTTATTTACAGCAACAGGCTCGGCTCGCGCTATTTTAACTGCCGAGCGTACAGCACTTAACTTTGTACAAACACTTTCGGGCACGGCTACTACCACAGCTCATTATGTAAAAGAACTTGCGGGCACAAAAACCCAACTACTCGATACCCGTAAAACCATACCTGGTTTACGCATTTTACAAAAGTACGCCGTTAAATGTGGCGGCGGTGCAAACCACCGTATTGGTTTATACGACGCGTTTTTAATAAAAGAAAATCACATAGCAGCGTGTGGCGGTATAAACAAAGCCGTGGCGCAAGCTAAACAAAACCAACCAAACAAACCAATAGAAGTAGAAGTTGAATCACTTATTGATCTAAAACAAGCGCTAGATGCCGGTGCCGATATTATAATGCTCGACAACTTTAACGTAGAGCAAATAAAGCAAGCTGTAGTAGTTACTAACAAACGCGCAAAACTTGAAGTTTCGGGCAATATGACCCTACAAACGCTTAAAACTTACTCACAAGCTGGGGTAGACTTTATATCGAGCGGGGCGTTAACAAAAAACTTACAATCAATCGATTTATCAATGCGATTTGATTAATAATAACGCAGACTTTAAATTTAAACTGCGCTAATTCATTGACAATAGATCCTATAAAGCATTAAATAACCCGAAAGGATTGTTTTTTAACATTTTGTTAAATAAAATGCTTTTTTAAAATATAATCCGTGTACTAAAAAGTAAAAAACAGTGGTAAACTCACGCTGTTGAACTATAAATGAATGTAACATTAATATAAAAGCACTAATCAGCTGCTTTAATATTAATGAGTGCAATGACATGTATAAAAAGTTAAGTATTTATACGGCTATACCTAAAAATATAAGCTAATTTATAAATATAAAAGTAACTAAATAACACATTAAAGTGCTAAATATTGGTAACTTTAATAACTAAATGCACAGCGTGTTCTTGTTTATACAAACTAAAATACGCTGTACAGTAAAGTTGTTTCTTTAGGTAAACAAATTAAGTAAACAGGTTAAATAAACAAATTAAGTAAACAGGTTAAATAAACAAATTAAGCCAAGCAATAGTGCTACTTAAATAACGTTTATTTACCACAACATTATCCTTTAGGAGAGGAAACATGAAAACAATGACACAACAGAACCAAAAGGGTTTCACCCTAATTGAATTAATGATCGTAGTAGCAATTATAGGTATTTTAGCGGCAGTAGCATTGCCTGCTTATTCAAAGTACCAATCTACATCGAAACTAACTGCTGGTTTAGCCGAAATTTCTGCAGGTAAAACAGGTTTTGAGATTGCCAAAAACAGTGGTACAGGTACTCCAACTAACGAACAAACAGGCCTAAGTGCAACTACCCAAAACTGTGCAATTGATATTGGTGAAGACTATATTAAATGTACAATAGCTAACGCTCCAACTCAAATTAAAGACGCAACTTTAACTTGGACAAGAACTGATGCTGGTAAATGGACTTGCAAAACTGAAGAACTAACAGATGCAACTCTAGCTCCTAAAAGCTGCCCACAGTCATAATAATTTATTAATTTTTTAAAGCGCCTAATTAGGCGCTTTTTTAATGCGTAAGAATTAACACTTATGAATATAGTAAATATAATAAAGCCATCGCTTATTAGCTTGTTTTTTCTATGTACGCTAATCCCTTTAATACCTATAACTTCGTATGATTTTCATAATCATCAACGAATCATCCAAATAGCTTTTTTACTTATCATAAGCCTTCTAGTGCTTACTGCTTTTTTAGGTAATAAAAAACCTACTTTTAAGCTTTCACTAAATAAAAAAAGCAGTGTGTTGTACTTAATTTTTATTTTCAGTGGTTGCTTATCTGCATTGATGAGTATGGAGCAAAGTTTTAGTCTGCTGTACACGTTTCATATAAGCTTACTTATTTTAACTATGTATTACGTAAGTACCATAAATGACAAAAGGTCTATTTTATTTATCATTTATGCATTATTGATAACTCATACGAGCTTGATTTTAATATGTTTGCTAAATATTATGTTTACGCTATCAGAACAACAGCCATTAAACCCATACGTAATCTACTCCGGTTTTATTAACATTCGCTTTTTTAATCAAGTACAGGTGTTTGTTCTTCCATTTTTGGTGCTACTCCTAAAATTTAAAAACATTCAGCGTATTGTATTTATAATTTTGTTTTTAAACTTATTACTCATATTTATTGGGCAAGCTCGTGGGGCTTTACTCTCATTTTTAGCTTTCTCTATTTTTGCTCTTGTTTTAAAAACAACTTTAAAAAAGCAAGTGTTAACAGGGTTAATATGTTTACTATTGAGTTGGTTTGTTTTTTATATTTTAGACTCTTTAAACAATAGCAACCTCGATGTTTTACGAACCAGCTCTTCAGGCAGAATTGATATATGGCTAACAACTTTACAAAACCTCTCCCTAAAACATTTTTTTATTGGCAATGGCCCCGGTGTATTTCAAATATCTCTGGGTAACTCCGCGCCATTTAGCCACCCTCACAATTCATTGATTGAAATTTTAAATGAGTGGGGTTTAATTGCTCTACTATCTATAGTATCAGTCATTTTTATAACATTTAAACAAGCAATTATTCATTTGAAAATACATAAAAAAGATATAATTACTGAGAGTTTATTTTACTCATTTGCAATAGGTATTACTTATTCTTTATTTTCTGGTGTTCACGTTATGCCAGTCTCCCAAACATTGTTATTTATAATGTGGGGATTATTGTTAGGAAGAGTTAATAAAAATAAGCAGCTTACTTTTTCAATAAATAAATGGATAAAGCTTTCAATTACTATTTTATTTATTGTTGCATGGTATTTTTACTTACAAAAAGCGATAGATATATATAACAACATTGACCCCGATAAAGGTTATATTTTTGGGCCACGCTTTTGGTCTATTGGCCAACGTTTTTAAATAATTGAACAACTTTCATACCAAGAATCATTAGTTTAAGTTATGCTTTAGTAATAAATACATTTAATTAGATTGGGTGCTTTAATGGCAAAAAAACAAGAAGAAAAAGGACTCGATACTTTTCAGTGGATCGGTGTCAGCACTCGCGGGAAGCGCTTAGAAGGTGAACTTACAGGTTCAAGTGTTGCTTTAGTAAAAGCACAACTGCGCAAACAAGGCATTACTCCCTCTAAAGTAAAACGTAAAGCAAAGCCCTTATTTGGTATCGCAAGTAAACAAAAAATAACCCCAAAAGATATTGCTTTGGTGACTCGACAAATAGCAACCATGCTGATGGCGGGTGTACCGCTAATTCAGTCAATTGAAATGATCGGTTCGGGCTCATCCAATAAAAGTGTAAGTAAACTGATGGAAACCATTGCTGATGAAGTAAAGGCTGGCCAACCGTTATCGCAAGCCCTGCGACGCCACCCGCGTTATTTTGATGATTTATATTGTGATTTAGTGGCATCGGGTGAACAATCTGGTGCTTTAGATAAAATATTCGACCGCGTGGCTATTTATAAAGAGAAGTCTGAAGCGCTTAAATCAAAAATTAAAAAAGCGATGTTTTACCCTATTTCTGTATTGGTTATAGCAGGTATTGTTACCTCAATATTGCTAATATTTGTAGTACCGCAGTTTCAGGATATTTTTGCAGGTTTTGGCGCTGAACTCCCTGCTTTCACCTTATTTGTAATTGATATATCAAATTTTATGCAAGCGTATTGGTGGGTTATTCTTATTGCGTTAGTTGCCTTTGGCTGGGCGTTTAAAGAAGCCAAGCTAAAAAGCTTAAAACTCCGCGATGCTACCGACCGAGCAGTATTAAAGCTCCCCGTTATTGGTATGATTTTAAATAAAGCCGCTGTTGCCCGTTATGCCCGCACGCTTTCGACCACTTTTGCTGCTGGTGTGCCGCTAGTTGATGCGCTGGATTCTGCTGCAGGTGCCTCAGGTAATGCGGTTTATCGTTATGCTATTTTAGATATTAAAGCCGAGGTTAGCTCGGGTAACCAAATGAACTGGGCAATGCGTAACTCCAAAATATTCCCCGATATGGTAATACAAATGGTGGCTATTGGTGAAGAGTCCGGCTCGCTCGATGGCATGCTAGGTAAAGTCGCTACTATTTATGAGCAAGAAGTTGATGATGCGGTAGATGGGCTCTCAAGCTTGCTAGAACCATTAATTATGGCGGTACTTGGCGTATTGGTTGGTGGTTTAATTGTTGCCATGTATTTGCCTATATTCCAACTTGGCTCTGTTATTTAGTTTTTTAAACCTGTTATTTAATTATTCGGTCGTTATATGCAAAGTATTATAGAAGTAATGCAAAGCCAATTATGGTTTTATTTAACCACTATTGGCTTGGTGAGTTTGTGTGTTGGCAGCTTTTTAAATGTGGTTATTTACCGCTTGCCACTAATGATGCAACACGAATGGCAAGGCGAATGTCGCTTGCTTTTAGAAAGCGAACTTAAAAGTAATAAAGCAGATGAAAGCGAGTCTTTAAACTCAACTTTTAATTTAGTAAAACCCAACTCTACCTGCCCTAAATGTAAAACTGCAATTAAAGCGTGGCAAAATATACCCGTTGTTAGCTGGTTATTTTTAAAAGGTAAATGCGCCAGTTGTAGTAACCCTATATCGGCTCGCTACCCTATTGTAGAGGCAATAACTGCACTATTGAGCCTAGTGGTTGCGTATAAGCTGGGCGCTACCGAGCAGGCTTTACTTTATATAGCAGTTAGTTGGGCTTTAGTGGCACTTACCTTTATTGATATTGACCATATGTTACTGCCCGACCAAATTACCCTACCGCTTGTATGGCTGGCACTTATTGCAGCAGTACTTGGCTATACCGTTACCCCAACTGATGCCATTGTTGGTGCTGCTTGCGGCTATTTAAGTTTGTGGAGCGTATTTTGGTTATTTAAATTACTTACCGGTAAAGAAGGCATGGGCTATGGCGACTTTAAATTACTTGCCGTTTTTGGTGCTTTGCTTGGCTGGCAATCGTTATTGACTATTATTTTGCTCTCGAGCGTAGTGGGCGCCATTATTGGTATTGCGCTATTAACTATTCAAGGTAAAGACAAAGCCACCCCCATTCCGTTTGGCCCCTACCTAGCTATTGCAGGCTGGATCACCATGTTATGGGGCGAGCAATTACAAGCTAGCTACTTTAATTTAATTGGCTACTAATATGAGCGAACAAGCGGTTAAAGTAACAAACATAAATAATTGGGTGCTGGGTTTAACTGGCGGTATAGGCTGTGGTAAAACGGCTGTAAGCAATATGCTTGAAGCGTTGGATATTTGCGTTGTTGATGCCGATATTATTGCGCGCCAAGTAGTTGAACCAGGCAGCGCAGGGCTAAAGGCAATTGTTGCACACTTTGGTGCTGATATACTCTTAGCCAACGGCAATTTAAACCGCAGTGCTTTACGCGAGCTAGTTTTTAGCAATAATGAGCATAAAAACTGGTTAAATACCCTATTACATCCACTTATTCGCCAGCAAATTATTACCGATTTAAATAATGCCACCAGCCCTTATGTGGTACTTGTTGCCCCGCTACTTTTTGAAAACGGCCTAGATAAATACTGTAACCGCACTTTACTTATAGACGTGCCAAAAAACGTGCAAATAGAGCGCACGGTTAAACGTGATAACATAAGCTTAGAGCAAGTAAATAGTATTATTGCCGCGCAAATGTCGCGTGAACAAAAGCAACAACAAGCAGATGATATTTTAAATAACGATCGCAGCTTAGCTTTGGTTAAACACGACTTAATAGCTTTGCATAAAGGCTATTTAAAATTGGCGTTAAAATAGCCATAAATTACAAAAATAGCTATTTTAATTGCTAAAATTAGCCTAGATTGTGATGGGCAATGTAATCCCTGCTTTTTTCTGATAAATTGCTAACTATTGAAGGATTTAACCAGGTGCGCAATGAATATTAACTCACCGTTATTAAGAAAATTTATTACCCTTGGCCGTGTTGATGCCGATATAGTAAAAACTAAACAGCAAGAGTTTGCCTCTACTGCTGAGCTTATTGCTAAATGCGGAAAAATTGACAGTAAAGATTTAGCGGCGCAATGCATTGATTTATTTAGGGTGCCTTTTTTTGATTTAAAAGACTTTAATACTGCACTTATTTCTCCTGAGTTAGTAAAAGAAAAACTGATCCGTAAGCATCATATTTTGCCTTTAGTACAAAAAGGCAGAAAAGTGTATATTGCCGCCTCTGATCCTACCGATTACGGCGCATTTGAAAACTTTGAATTTAGTACCGGCTTGTCTTGCGAAGTGGTAGTGGTTGACTACATTCAACTCGATAAAAAAATAGAACAATTACTTGATGCCACTGGCAGCTTAAATTTAAGTGATGACGAGTTTAAAGAGTTTGCCGAACTAGACGCCGATATACAAAAAGACACCACTAAAGACGATGATAAAGACGATGCGCCAATCATTGTTTACATCAATAAAATATTAATGGATGCGATTAAAAAAGGTGCATCTGATTTACACTTTGAACCCTACGAGCACAAATACCGAATTCGTTTTAGAATTGACGGCATTTTGCACGAAGTAGCCAGCCCACCAAACAGTTTAGCTACTAAGCTTTCGGCGCGTATTAAAGTAATGTCGCGCCTTGATATTGCCGAAAAACGTAAACCACAAGATGGCCGCATAAAGCTAAAAATAACCGAGCGTAAAAGTATCGACTTTCGGGTAAGCACCATGCCCACCTTATGGGGCGAAAAAATTGTAATGCGTATTCTTGATTCATCTAGCGCCATGCTTGGCATTGATGTATTAGGTTACGAACCCGAGCAAAAAAAGCTGTATTTGGATGCGCTTGAGCAACCACAAGGAATGATATTAGTAACAGGGCCTACTGGCTCGGGTAAAACGGTATCGCTTTACACCGGCTTAAATATATTAAACCAGCCTGAGCGTAATATTAGTACCGCAGAAGATCCAGTAGAAATTAACCTTGAAGGGGTTAACCAAGTACAAATTAATATTAAAGCCGATATGACTTTTGCTAACGCACTACGGGCATTTTTACGCCAAGATCCCGATGTAGTAATGGTAGGTGAAATACGTGACCTAGAAACCGCCGAAATATCTATTAAAGCGGCGCAAACAGGTCACTTAGTGCTTTCGACCTTGCATACAAACTCAGCACCCGAAACCATTACTCGCTTATTAAACATGGGCGTACCGGCGTATAACGTAGCAAGTTCAATAAGCTTAATTATAGCTCAGCGGCTAGCGCGTCGCTTATGCCCTAAGTGTAAAACACCTGAAAACCTACCTAGCGAAGAACTGCTACGTCAAGGTTTTAGCCAGCAGCAAATTAGTGAAATGACCTTGTATGCTCCTAAAGGTTGCGAAAACTGTACCGATGGTTATAAAGGTCGTGTAGGTATTTACGAAGTAATGAAAATTACCCCAGAAATAGCACAAATTATTATGCGCGGTGGTAACTCACTAGAAATAGCTGAAGTGTCGCTTAAAGCCGGATTTAATAACCTGCGTTTATCGGGCATTCGTAAAGCCGCCGACGGCATGACCTCGCTAGCTGAGATTAATCGGGTAACGAGTTTTTAATATCAGGTATCAGGTATCAGGTATCAGGTATCAGGTATCAGGTATCAGGTATCAGAAAAATGATACGACTCTATAAAAGCCAATACAATACTAAAAGCATTTAAACTGACTTAGAGTTTGGCTATTAGACAGCACCATTTAAAACAAGATTGAGAGATTACTATGCCAACTATTGTTAACTGCCCAACCTGTAAAAGTAAGGTTGAATGGTCAGAGCAAAGCCCACACCGCCCATTTTGTTCAAAACGTTGTCAGCTTATTGATTTAGGCGAATGGTCGTTTGAAAATAACAGAATTTCAGCCCCTATCACTTCAGCTGAAGATTTTAGCCAAGACATGATTGAAGACATAGAAGCCATGATGGCAAAAAATGAAGATGACTTTTTTAAGTAATAAATAGGTTTAGAGAGCAGCAAAGTATATAAGCCAAGCACCTTGCTTGGCTTTTACTTTTGTCTGGAATTTGTAGGCGGGAGCTTACCTCGCGCAGTTTTTTAAATTTAACCACCGCGGCATAAAGCCCCGCCTACGGGTAATTTAAACACCGAGCTTGGCTTTGTCTTTTGTCTGGAGTTTGTAGGCGGGAGTTTACCTCGCGCAATAGTTTTTAAGTTTTAACCAGCGCGGCATAAAGCCCCGCCTACGAGTAATTTAAACACCGAGCTTGGCTTTGTCTTTTGTCTGGAGTTTGTAGGCGGGAGTTTACCTCGCGCAATAGTTTTTAAGTTTTAACCAGCGCGGCATAAAGCCCTGCCTACGGGTAATTTAAACACCGATCTTGGCTTTTACTTTTGTCTGGAGTTTGCAGGCGGGAGTTTACCTCGCGCAGTTTTTAAATTTAACCAGCGCGGCATAAAGCCCCGCCTACGGGTAATTTAAACACCGACTATTTTGAATGTTTTTTCTTACCCATGCGCTTTTGCATTTTTGCAAACTTTTCTTGCTGCTCTGCATTTAGAACTTGCCACACTTGGTGCTGAGTTTTTAATTTAATTAAACCCATTTCTTCACCTTTTTCGTAGCGTTGAGCTAGTAGCTCTTTTGCTGCATTTTCGTCAAATGTTGCTGCCGATAATAAGCTTTCCATTTTAGCTTTGTGAGCGGTGCGCTGTGCTTTACGCGCTTCTTTGTCGGTGCCTTTAAGTGCTTGCATTTGCGTTTTTTGTGCTGCAAATATAGCTTCTAATTTAGTTTGCTGCTCTTGTGTTAAATCGAGTTTATCAGCGCCGCGCTCCGATAGTAAAAAGTGCGCTTGTGAGTGGCGACCTTGCTTATGCATATCGCCTTTGGCCATAACACTGGTTGCACCGAAAGTAGCGGTTGCTAAGCCACAAATAAGTACTAGTTTTGAAAGTGTATTTACTTTAGTCATAATCATTACCTTTACTATTGGATTGGTTGTTTTAATCTGTTGAGGTAACTATACCCGCTGCAATGCAAAGTAACGCAAAGCAGTGTAAAGGTTATGTAAAGATTCACTTTTGTACTATTTAGCAGGTAAAATCAGCTCATACGGCACAACCCAAGGGTTTGAAAATGAAACTATTAATGATTGATGACGACACAGGTTTGTGTGAGCTATTAAGCGAGTATTTAACCGCGCAAGGATTTAACGTGCAAAGCGTACACGACGGCGAGCAGGGCTTAAAACTAGCGCAAGCGAACGACTACGCACTAATACTACTTGATGTAATGCTGCCTACCCTTGATGGTTTTGAAGTACTTAAACAACTTAGGCAAACCAAGCTTACACCGGTAATTATGCTTACCGCCAAAGGCGAAGATTTTGATCGTATTTTTGGCCTTGAACTTGGCGCAGACGATTACATACCTAAACCTTTTAATCACCGTGAGTTACTTGCTCGAGTTAAAGCAATTACGCGCCGTATTGAACATATAACCACCATGAATGCCACTAGCAATAATAAATTAGTGGTTAACGGTATTACTATTAATTTGGCTGCTCGTGAAGCCTTAATTAAACAAACAACCTTAACCCTTACTGGCACCGAATACGAAATACTCGCACTCCTAGCCAAGCGCGCTGGTGAAGTAGTTAGTAAAGAGCAAATAAGTGAAGATGTACTTGGCAGGCGCTTAGCCTCGTTTGATCGCTCTATTGATATGCACGTTAGCAACATTCGTAAAAAAATAGCTGAACACCTACCTAACGAGCTAATTAAAACCATTAGAGGGACGGGCTATGTCTTCATTCAAGGCGAATAAATTGGCAAGTTTTAGCTGGCTTAAGCATCCTCGGCACTATTTGTTTTTTAAAATCTTTACTTGGTTTTGGTTAACTATTATTGGCACAGGTGCGGCACTTATATTTTTAAGTAGTGTTACAACTATTAACTCTGTTAGTTATAACCCTTTGCATGGCCCGATGGAAAAAAACTTAGCTTATACCGCTAAAAACATTGAGCGTTCTACCATAAAGCACAAGCGTTCGCTTAACGATACGCTAAAGCACCCTCGGCGTACTAATGGTAAGCTTTTATATTTAAATGCAGAGCAGCTAGAGGATTCGCTAACAAATAAAAGCATACCCGCCGATGTTGATTTAAGCTTACTTAACTTTACTAAGAGCATGCCGCCGCAAGTTATTTATACCGAAAAATACCAAGCAATTGGGCCAATAAAAATTAGAGTACCTGAAGGTGATTTTTATTTATATGAAATAGATATTTACAACCATACGCCGCTATATCTGCGGTTAAAGTTAATGCCGGGTTGGATAAAAATATCAATTGCTATAATTGCCTCACTTATTTTAAGTTTTTTATTTAGCCGTAACTTAATTGCCCCTATTAATAGCTTAAAAAAAGCCGCTATAAAACTCTCTGCGGGGGATTTAACAGCGCGCGCCGCAATTTCGGTAAATCGTAAAGATGAGCTGGGAATATTAGGGCGCGACTTTAACCGTATGGCCGACCAATTAGCGCAATTAATTAGCGCACAAAAGCGCCTACTGGCTGATATATCACACGAGCTACGTTCGCCGCTTACTCGCTTAAAAATGGCGACAGGCCTTGCGCAAATGCAAGCTAACGAAGCCAGCCAATCGTATTTACTTCGCATAGAAAAAGAAGCCAACCAGCTTGATAAAATGATTGCCGATGTATTGCAAGTGTCGCGCTTAGAGGCAAATAGCCAAGCGTTATCGCTACACAAACAGTCACTGCAAGATATTGTTGATCATGTACTTAACGATGCCACCTTTGAAGCAAAACAGCACAACAAGCAACTGCAAGTAAGCGGCTCGGCGGCGGTAACACTAAATTGCGATGAAGCGCTAATTGCCAGCGCACTGGAAAACTTACTGCGCAACGCGATTAAATATGCGCAGCACACTATTAGCCTTACCCTAAAACACGGTGATGCCATTTATATTGAAATATGTGATGATGGCCCAGGTGTACCAAATAACCAGCTTAGTAAGCTATGTGAGCCGTTTTTTAGGCAGTCAGATGCGCGAGACCGAGTGAGTGGTGGCACGGGTTTAGGTTTAGCAATTGCCAAAAATGCCATTATTGCTCATGGCGGCAGCTTGGTTTTATCAAATAAACCACAAGGTGGCCTGTGCGCCATAATTACTTTGCCAATAATAAAAGAGTAGAGAATGTTTTACAGTAGTGAAAACGAGCTTGTTGATAATCAACCCAGTATTAATGATTTTTATAACAACACCCTAGTTAAAGCCTATTTAAATACCCCTGCCGGGCAGTTATTTTACGCCTATGCAAAACCTGAGCATGCGCATACCGCGATTGTTATTAGCTCAGGGCGCATTGAAGGGCTTGATAAATACAAAGAGCTATTGTGGGAACTGTACACTAATAATTTTGCCGTGTTTATTGTTGATCATCAAGGGCAAGGTCGCTCTTACCGACAGTTAGCTAATAAGCATAAAGGCTATGTAAAATGCTTTACTGATTATCGCCACGACCTGCATTTATTTAATCAACAAATTGTTGATAACCACTGGCAAGGCAAAAAAATACTGCTTGGCCATTCAATGGGCGGCGCAATTGCCTTTGACTATTTAGCTCATTTTGAAAATAACTTTAGTGGGTTGTTTTTATCGGCACCTATGTTTGATATTCACACTAAAAACACCCCAAAACCGCTGGCAAAACTAATTGCTAACGCAGCTGTTTTTTTCGGTTTTTCACAAAGTTATGCCCTAGGGCAAAACGATTACAGCCCAGAAGAGTTTGCTTTAAACTCATTAACTAGCAGCCAAGTGCGTTATAAAAACTTTAGGCAAACTTATCAAGACCCACTACTGCAACTTGGTGGCGTAACCTATGGTTGGCTACAAGCCGCATTTACCTTTATTGCATCGGTTGATAAGTTAAACATTAATATTCCGCTGTTTATTGCCAGCGCAGAGCGCGACGAAGTAGTAGATAACGCCGCGCAATATAAATTAGCAAACCGACATAACCAGGCAATAATAAAGAGCTTTGCCGGCGCTAAACACGAACTGTTATTTGAACGTGATGAAATACGCCAGCCATTGCTAACAAGTTTGTACCAGTTTTGTGAATAGGTGTGGAAGAGCAGGTTTTAGGTATTAGGCGTCAGGTTTTAGGTAGAAAAAACCAAGCTCGGTGTTTAGGTTAACCATAGGAGGCGCTTTATGCCGCGCTTGTCAAGCTTTTAAAACCCTGCGCGAGGTAAACTAAACTCACGCCTACGGCAAAGGTTTAGATTTGAGGTATTAGACGTCAGGTTTTGGTAGGAATTAGCCAAGCTCGGTGTTTGGGTTAAACCGTAGGCGGGGCTTTATGCCGCGCTTGTTAAATTTTTAAAACCCTGCGCGAGGTAAACTCACGTCTACGGCAAAGGTATCAGGTTAAATCCGGTGTTTGCTTGGTTTTAACCTGAGATACCAGCTTTGCTTACGCTTCAGTTACTGCGGCTCCCTCAGTGTCACTCAGTTCCACGGAAGACAAAGGGTCTAGGTGAATTAGAATATCAACTTCTGACTCAAATTCTTTAGTGATCATTGCCTCTACTTCATCGGCTACGTTGTGCGCGCGAATTAAGCTTAGGTGATCATCTAGCTCTAAATGTAATTGAATAAACTTAACTTTCCCACCTTGTCGAGTACGCACACCGTGTACACCGCGCACATCGATATGGCTTTTCGATACATCTAAAATACGTTGTTTTTCTTCGTCTGGCAGCTCTTTGTCCATTAAGTGATCTGCGCTATCTCGGGCTATATCCCAACTGTTATAAAGTAGGTAACCGGCAACGCCAACTGCAAAAATAGGGTCCGCGTACAACACACCATAATACGAGAGTAAAATAGCCAGTAGTACCGCAGCATTTAAAATCAAGTCACCTTTGTAATGTACTGAGTCGGCCTTTATTGCAATAGATTCGGTATGTTTAACTACTTTATTTTGTACAAATACAATCACTAATGTACAGGCAATGGCAAAAATACTTACCCATACACCTAACAATGAATGAGTGAGCTCTAAAGGATTAAACAAGCGCTCTATACTATGAAACGCTAATAAACAGCCAGAACCTGCAATAAATGCGGCCTGCCCTAGCCCAGCGAGCGCTTCGGCTTTACCGTGACCAAAACGGTGGTCGTCATCGGCGGGGCGCAGCGCATAACCTAATACTAAAAAACTCATAGCTGTGGCGGTAATATCCATGAGTGAATCGGTTAATGAGCCCAGCATTGACGCTGAACCCGAGGCAAGCCATGCCCAGGTTTTAGCTGCAATCATTAAGCTCACCATGACCATAGTGACTAAACTAGAGGTTTTTACCCAAAATTCGTAACTGCGATTATGCACGTATTTATCCGTTAATAAGTGTATTGAATAAAGTGAGTATATCAGTTTTTTACACGCTTTCTGTGTATACTGCAAATCGTTAAATTACTGACTATTTTATAAGGCTCGTTATGCTGGATATTGTTTTATACCAACCTGAAATCCCACCGAATACGGGTAATATTATTCGCTTATGTGCAAATACGGGCTATTCGCTACATTTAATTGAGCCACTTGGCTTTGCATGGGATGACAAACGAATAAAACGTGCCGGCCTTGATTATCATGAATTTAGCCATGTACAGCGCCATGCTTCGTTTGAAGCTTACCTAGAAGCATGCAAGCCTAAAAAAATATACGCTTGCACCACTAAAGGTAGCCAATTTCATCATCAGGCACAATACGAGGCCGGCGACTGTTTAGTATTTGGCCCTGAAACGCGCGGCCTTCCGGATGAGCTAATTCAATCGCTTCCAAACGAGCAACGGGTACGCATTCCGATGCAAGCCAATAGCCGCAGTATGAACTTATCTAACGCGGTTTCGGTGTTTGTGTATGAATCATGGCGCCAGCTTGGGTTTCCGGGCGCGAAGTAAGAAGTAAATAGTTTTAGGCGCAAGGTTTTAGGTAAGTGAATAAACCAAGCGCCTAACTTGTAGGGGGGAGCTTACCTCGCGCAGGTTTAAAGATTAACCTGCGCGACATAAAGCCCGCCTGCGGTTTAACCAAAACACTGAGCTTGGCTAATGTCTACCTAAAACCTAGCTTTAATGAAAGCTGCCCTTTTATTCTGAGCGCTGCTCTCGGCCTAATAAAGCCATAGCCGCTTCTTTCATGTCTTTATTTTCGTACAGTACTTTATAGATTTGCTCGGTGATTGGCATTTCTACACCGCTGCGCTGCGCTAATAAATACACTTCTTTAGTGTTTCTAAAGCCTTCGACCACTTGGCCTATAGACTCTATTGCAGCCTCTACGCTTTCGCCTTTACCTAACGCCAAACCAAAACGACGATTACGCGATTGGTTATCTGTGCAGGTTAAAATTAAATCGCCAAGGCCTGCCATCCCCATAAAGGTTTCGGGTTTTGCGCCCAAAGCACAGCCTAAGCGTGTTAGTTCAGCAAGGCCGCGAGTAATTAGTGCCGTGCGTGCATTAGCGCCAAAACCTACGCCGTCGGAAATGCCTGCACCAATAGCAATCACGTTTTTAACCGCACCACCTAGCTGTATGCCAATAAAATCATCATTGTTGTACACTCTAAATGAGCGACCGCAATGCAGTAAATCAGCTAACTGTTGTGCAAACTCTGTAGAGGTGGATGAAACCGAAATAGCAGTAGGTGATCCCATTGCCATTTCTTTAGCAAATGTTGGCCCCGAAAGCACCGCTAATGGAATTGCATCACCAAGCTCTTGTACTGCAACTTCTTGTAATAAGCGTCCGGTATTTGGCTCTAACCCTTTAGTTGCCCACGCAACTTTTGCGCCTTGCTGTAAAGCTGGTTTAATTTGCTTTAAGGTGTCGCCAAATGCATGACTAGGCACAACCACTAACACTATTTCATTACTTGCAGCAGCACGTTGTAAGTCGGCTTCAAGAGTTAAAGTGTCGGGAAAAGGAATATCAGGTAAGTAACGTTGATTTTTTCGCTCAGCTGCAAGCGTGGCAACGTCGTCGCTATTGCGCCCCCAAAGTGTCACTTGGTGACCATTTCGGGCTAAACAAATAGCAAGGGCGGTGCCATAAGACCCCGCCCCTAATACAGTAACAGCTGAAGTTGCTGTACTCATAATTTAAGCGTCTACTGATGCCTGCTCAGCTTGCGCTGTGCGTTGTTGCATGTATTGTGCAAATAATGCGTCAAAGTTAACTGGCGCAAGGTTAAGCTGTGGAAAAGTACCACGGTTAACAAGGTTAGAAACTGCTTCACGCGCATATGGAAACAATACGTTAGGGCAAAATGCACCAAGCATATGAGCAAGTTGTGTTTCTTCAACGTCAGCAATAGTAAAAATACCTGCTTGTTGAATTTCACATAAAAAGGCCGTTTCTTCGCCAATAGATGCAGTCACTGTTAGTGCTAAAACCACTTCAAATACACCTTCGTCTAACTTATTAGAGCGAGTGTCTAGGTCTAACTTAACTTCTGGTGTCCATTCTTTTTGAAAAATAGCTGGAGAATTTGGCGTTTCAAACGACACGTCTTTTGTGTAAATACGTTGAATAGTAAATTGTGCGCCAGTTTCTTGTTGTGCTGCTGCGTTTTGCGTTTCTTCGTTCATTGTAATCCTTAACCTGTTCGTTATTATAATTAGTTAAAATTTAAGCGTTTAGTGTGGCATTTAGCTTTTTATCAAGTTGACCTTGTGCTTCTATTGCCATCATGTCGTCGCAGCCACCTATATGCTCATCATTAATAAAGATTTGCGGTACCGTGCTTGCGCCGCCTGCTTTGGCGATCATTTCATCGCGCAGCTCAGGCTGTACACCAATATCAAAGTTTGTGTATTGCACACCTTTACTGTCTAAAAGTGCACGAGCACGTTGACAAAAAGGGCAATACGCTTTGGTGTATAAAACAACATTACTCATAATATATCCTCTATCGGACTGCTAATATTTATTAGCGACCGGTTGTAGTTGGTAAGCTCGCAGATTGCCACGCGCCCATACCACCAGATAACACACTTACCTGCTCAAAACCCGCTTTATGCATAGCGGTTGCAGTTCCTGAAGCGGTCATGCCTGTAGTACATACCAATATAATGGGTTTACTCTTATACTTTTCAAGGTTTGAAAAGTCAGATTTTTTCGCATTTTCAGGGCTTAAATGCTGAGCACCGGCAATATGTCCGGTGTTAAACTCTTTTTGCGCACGCATATCAATAACTTGACCGTCTTCACGGTTGATAAGCAGCGTTAACTGCTGAGGGTTTATTTGGCGCACTGCTGAGAGTTTACTTTTGATCCAACCACTAACAATAAGAAACACAATACCCACCCAAGCTGCACTTAAAATTGGGTGATTGGTGATAAATTCAATATATTGATCCATTCGACATCCACTATAAAATTACATCCTAAAACGTGATGTTTTAGCTATTTTTTTCGTTCAATACCAATTGCATTAACCCTATAAGCAAGTATAACAAGAGGTAAGCTACCCACAAACAACATAAAATTTAAACAGGAGTACTCACTTCTGTAAAAATTTTAAACACAATATATACCTAATTTACCTTACTCACATACACAGCGCTTTAATAAAGTTGGTATTATACCAATTGCATTAAATTAATGGGCTATTGTAGCGTCAATAAATGATTCAATAACAAGTAAAAAATGATGATATATAGTTGTTCTATATAAATTATTTTTAACGCAGTTAGTGAGCTATTTAATCAGCTAGAATGTGCATGTTTTTAATAAAATTGGTATTAGCTGCGCAAGTATACCCAAATCAGCTAAAAATGCGAGTTAAGGCAAAGCATAATACGCTTTTACGAGGTGTTTTTAGTAAGAACAAAGTAACAGCTTGTTGTTAATTTTTAGCCAGATATTAAAAAGTTTTAATATCTTATTTTGATTGCTGATCCTAGCTATAAAACACGGTATGCTTAGCATCAGCATGTTAGCGGTAATGTTAGCGTGTTTTATCGCAACGTTAACCTTGAGGAGTGACTATGTCAGAGCATAAAAAACCACTGGTATTAATGATTTTAGATGGCTGGGGATACCGCGAAGATGAGCAAAGTAATGCGATTCTGGCTGCAAACACCCCTGTATTAGATGAATTATGGGCCACC
The DNA here is from genome assembly GCF_013414205.1 of Pseudoalteromonas sp. MIP2626. Classification (NCBI taxonomy): domain Bacteria; kingdom Pseudomonadati; phylum Pseudomonadota; class Gammaproteobacteria; order Alteromonadales; family Pseudoalteromonadaceae; genus Pseudoalteromonas; species Pseudoalteromonas sp. MIP2626. Next base: position 39,044 of record NZ_JAATTW010000007.1, on the reverse strand, counting down.
CGCCCGCGCACATTAATTTCAGCTTCGGGTTTTGATGTAGGCCTTCCTGATGGTCAAATGGGCAACTCTGAAGTTGGCCACGTTAATTTAGGCGCAGGACGCGTTGTTTATCAAGACTTCACTCGCATAACAAAAGCGATAAACGATGGCGAGTTTGACTCCACTCCTGCACTAGTCGATAACATAGATAAAGCCGTAAGTGCCGATAAAGCCGTGCACATTATGGGGCTATTAAGCCCAGGCGGCGTACACAGCCACGAAGATCATATTGTGGCAAGTATTGAACTTGCTGCAAAACGCGGTGCAAAAGAGGTGTACTTTCATGGCTTTTTAGATGGCCGCGACACACCTCCACGCAGTGCTAAAGCTTCTATTGAACGCATTGAAGCAGTATTTGCAAAGCTACAATGTGGCCGCTTAGCATCGCTAATTGGCCGTTATTACGCAATGGACAGAGACAACCGCTGGAACCGCGTAGAAAAAGCCTATAACTTACTTACGTTAGCACAAGGCGACTTTAGCTACCCGACTGGCGTGAGCGCACTTGAAGCTGCTTATGAGCGCGACGAAAACGATGAGTTTGTAGCCGCAAGCACCATTACTCCTGCAGGCGCAGAGCCTGTACAAATTAACGATGGCGACACGGTTATATTTGCTAACTTTAGAGCCGATCGCGCCCGTGAAATTACACGTGCATTTGTTGAGCCTAACTTTGACGGTTTTGCCAAACAAAAATCACCTGCCCTTAGCGCATTTGTAATGATGACCGAATACGCTGCAGATATAGACGCCCCGGTTGCATTTGGCCCCACGCCACTGGTAAACGTACTTGGCGAATGGTTTGAAAAACACGGTAAAACTCAACTACGTATTTCAGAAACCGAAAAATATGCTCACGTAACGTTTTTCTTTAGTGGTGGCCGCGAAGACGAGTTTAACGGTGAAACCCGCGAGCTTATCCCTTCACCACAAGTTGCAACCTACGATTTGCAGCCCGAAATGAACTCAGAAATGCTTACCGACAAACTCGTTGCGGCAATTAAAAGCGGCAAATACGACGCTATTATTTGTAACTACCCTAACGGCGATATGGTGGGTCACTCTGGTGTATTTGCAGCGGCAGTTAAAGCCTGCGAAGCAGTTGATCACTGTATTGGCCGCGTAGTAGCAGCACTTAACGAATATGGCGGTGAAGCGCTTATTACTGCCGACCATGGTAATGCTGAGCAAATGGCCAACCTTAAAACAGGCCAAGCCCATACTGCACATACTAGCGAGCCGGTGCCATTTATTTATGTGGGCCGCGACGCAACACCATCTGAGGGTAAGGCGCTTAGTGATGTAGCGCCTACTATGCTGCACTTAATGGGCATGGAGCAGCCAACTGAAATGACAGGCAAACCTATCATGACGTTGAAATAATCTATGCAAAAATGTATTAATAGCGTTACTCAGCTAATTTTAATACTGACTTTTTTAGCGACTGCAACTGCAGTCGCTAATGAAGATCGTACCAAAAAAGATCTCAGCGAAGTACAAACGGCACTTAAGCAAAGCCAATCTGAATACAACGCGCAACGCAAAAAAGTTGCCACGCTACAAAAAAACCTACAACAGCACGAACTCGAAATAGCTAAAAACGCCAAAGCCCTAAATATGGCTGAGCAGTCGATTAAAAAAACCGAACAACAGCAACAACTGCAACAGCAAAAAGCCGATCAACTCGAACAACAACATGCACAGTTTCAACACGCATTAGCTGCGCAACTTAAAAGTGCTTATATGGCCGGTGGCGACGATGATTATGCAAAAATGCTGCTCAACCAAGAAGACACGGCTAAATTTGAGCGCACCCTAAGCTATTATAATTATTTAAATAAAGCCCGTATTGAACAACTCGAAGAGCTAAAAGCGCTGCAGTTACAAATAGCGAAAAACCAGGCTGAACTGGCTAAAACAAAGCAAAAACTAGTAAACCTGCATGATGAACAAAAAAGACGCCAAACTGCATTAGTTAACGCCCAAAGTGAACGCCAAGCCAATTTAAAAAATTTACAGGCACAGCTAAATAACACTAAAAGCTCAATTAACTATTTAAAAGAAAACCAACAAACGCTGATCACAACTATTGAAGAGCTAGAGAAAGAAAAAAATAAAAAAGTTGAATTACTCGGCCTCAATAATAGCAAAGGTAAACTTAACTGGCCAAGCCGAGGTAAGTTAGAGCACACTTTTGGACAACGAAAACACGGTGGTATTGACTGGAAAGGCGTATTAATTGGCGCAAAAGAAGGCAGCAATATTAACAGTGTTCATAACGGCCAAGTGGTATTTGCCGATTGGTTAAAAGGCTACGGCTGGGTAATTGTAGTTGACCATGGTGAGGGCTTTATGAGCCTTTACGGCCATGCACAAACCTTATTGAAAGATGTTGGCGACATGGTAAGAGAAGGCGAAACTGTAGCGCTAGTTGGCCAAAGCGGCGGGCAAGCAAGTTCTGGTCTATACTTTGAAATACGCCACAAAGGGCGTGCAGTAAACCCTGAAAAATGGTGCAAACGCATTTAGCAAATACCAATCTTATTTAAAACATACCATTGGTATAAATTAACCGCTGCGCCGCATTGGAGCAGCCGATGGACAAAAAAAGCACCGTAGCAAAATGGTTTAAAAATACAGGCTTTACGCTTAACTTAAGCCTGTATTTACTTGCCCTATTAATTTTTATTAGCTTTTCAGCTAATGTGTTTTCTAGTTCGATTAAAGAATTAAAAAACCAACAAATAACCGAAATCCTATTTAATATTCATACCTACTACGTTGAAGATCTTGCACTCCAAAACACCACACATACTAGCTATAACAACCAACAATTTGCGCATTTATATGCCCAGCTCGATCCCTACTCTAAATACCTTGATGAACACGAATTAAATACTTTATTTGATAACACTAATGGCCGCTATACCGGTTTAGGTATTGAGGTTAAACAAATAAATAACAGTGTAACCATTGTAAATGTAGTGAGTAACTCACCTGCTAAAAGTGCTGGAGTTATGGCCGGTGACATTATCATTAGCGTTAATAATCAAACAACACAACACAGCTCCGTAGAGCATGTTGCTCAGCTAATAACAGCAAGCAAACTTAGCAATATTAGCTTAACCATAAAGCGTGATAACCAACCGCAACCACTTAATTTTAATGTGAGTCGCCGTAAAATAAAACTTGAAAGCGTTACTAGTCAGCGCTTAGATTTAGGCAGCGGTTATTTAGCTATCAATAGTTTTTCTAACCACACTTTACATGAAGTGGCTTTGCAAATAGCAGCCATGCAAAATCACTTTGGGCACCCACTTAAAGGCCTAGTTATTGATTTACGTGATAACCCCGGCGGTACACTTAGAAGCGCTGTTGCGGTATCGGATCTGTTTTTACAAAACGGTACTATTGTTACAACCAAAGGGCGCTATAACGAGGCAAATAAAGCTTTTTATGCCAAACACGGAGACATTTTAAAAGGCGCCCCTATTGTCGTGCTAATTAACGAAAACTCGGCATCAGCAGCCGAAATTTTAGCTGCCGCATTAAAAGATAATAACCGCGCCAAGGTTGTTGGCAGCCAATCTTTTGGTAAAGGCTCAGTGCAATCGCTTATTCCACTTGGTGATGGCAGCACTGCATTAAAGCTCACTACAGCTAAGTACTTCACTCCTTTGGGGAAATCAATCGAGGGTGTTGGTATTACGCCCGACGTGGCGATTAATCAAACAACCCTTTCACAAAGTGATAAAGCCGTTATAATCAAAAACCAGCAAGCTAAAAGCAAACAAACACAACTAGCCAGCAAGGTAACTGATTTACAATTAGCTAAAGCTAAACAATTACTTAACCTGCAATAATTTTAGCCTTACTGATGTTGAATTAATAAGCTCTAAAAATAATAAAAACTATAAATTTAAAAAGCGATAAAGATGAAAGTAATTATAGGGCTGATATTGATGCTTGGTTTTGCGTCACTCAATGCTAAAGCCAAGCAAATAGCGATAGTAATAGACGACATAGGCTATCACCAGAGAGATTTAGAACTGTTAACTTTGCCTGGCCAAGTGTCGTATTCAATTTTGCCTCACACGCCTTATGCACAAGCTTTTGCCACTTTAGCCAGTAAAACAAATAAAGAGTTATTACTGCATATTCCCATGCAAGCACTTAACGGCAAGGAGCTTGGCCCTGGCGCACTTACGTTAAATATGAATAAAGAGCAGATACAGCAAATACTTGGCACTGCTTTGGCCAGTTTACCGCAAGTTAAAGGGGTTAATAATCACATGGGATCGGCGCTCACCCAGCAAGGTCAAGCTATGAGGTGGATAATGGAAGTGCTTAAAAAGCGACATTTATACTTTTTAGATAGCCGCACCACTGAATTAAGCCAGGCACAAAATGCCGCTAACTTTTTAGGCGTTGAAAATATTGGCCGTCATATTTTTTTAGATAACATAACCACACCAGAACAGTTACAACTGCGCCTAGATGAGCTAAAACAACACGCTACTGAGCATAAGTTTGCCATTGCAATTGCCCACCCCTACCCTGAAACAATCGCATTTTTACGCCACGTTTTACCACAGCTCAGCAAACAAGGTTTTGAATTAGTACCCGTATCTAAGCTGGTAGAGCGTAAATATATACAACTGGCAGAGAAGTACTAAAGAGTAAATTGCAGCGGTTAGTAAAAGCCAGCTCTTTAATAAGCGCGGCATAAAGCCCTGCCTACGCACAACTTAAACACTGACCGTGGCTAATTTCGACCTAGTACCTAATGTAGCTAATCCCTGGATATACCCACGTTATGTCGCAGTATGATTTCAGCGACAAAAATGTCGCTGCATGCAAAGCGTGACAAGCGCTAGATAGATATAACAATAACTTACAAATAACCTGCAATCATTCACTGACATAAAATACAACCATACAATGACATAGTGGAATAAAAGTTATTACGCTAAAAACAAAAAAACCAGCCTTCAAATATAAGACCGGTTTTTTCAATTACTACTCACTGCCTTTTCGGCAGAGTTGCATTAACTTAAACATCGAATCGATTGTTTTTATCTTCAGCTGCCTATACGGCAGGTCACCCAGACATGGTTGCGCTTTTTGCCTTGCTTCAATTCTCAGCTGCCTATACTATACGGCAGGTCACAAGACATGCTAGAGCGCGAAGGTGTTTTAACTATTCTCAGCTGCCTATACGGCAGGTCACGATTTTATTAGTCGTTTATCAAATTTTGATAAATTCTCAGCTGCCTATACGGCAGGTCACTATAAAAATAGCTAACCTTATTTATATAATTCATATAATTAAAAAGCAAATTCAATTTTACCCATATTTTTATATGTTTGCTCAGAGAGTATTAATATCAATGACTTATAATAACGCTATAAATAAAGGTTAATTACTATCTATTAAGGGTGATAAATCAGGAACCGTGCCTTTAAACTTTTCATTTGAGGCAAACCCATAATTACTAAAGTCTGGCTCTGCTTGGCAATCGGCATCTTGCTTTTGAATATGCAGAATATAATCTTCTTGTGAACTCTTACTAGTCATAGCCACCCTATGAAAAACATCGATCTCTCTGGGAACTTCGGGCTTTTTAGGGTTAAAATCTTCACCTCTTGCTAACGCTCTTTTTTGCAGGCGCTTTAATCTTCTTCTACTTTCACCTATGAATATTTTTGCTACCGCCTGATTACGTATAAAACATACTTCTTTGCAGCTGTCAGGTACGGCTAAAATTTGGCTTATTTTAAAAAAGCAACAATCTTGCATGTCAACAAAATATGCTTGCTCTTTAAGGATGTTTAAAATCTCCATGTCCTTATGAACAAAAGCAATTACATTGCCAATTGATGAATCAGACCACGCAGGAAACGTAACTCCCACCCCTTCAATATTATGCTTTAAAATAAACCCATGCATAATAGAAATACAACGGCCAGTAAGCAGTGCTAAATTAGCTTGTTTTGGTAAAAAGTGGATTGTGAAGTAATACCTTGCCATAACTACGCCTTTTTAGCTTCCGCTTTTTTCTGGAACATTCCACCCTTAATCAATACAGAAAATAAATAATAAATAGCTGGGTCTATATTTTCATTTTTATTAGTAATGCAATTTTTAAGGGCTGACAAATACCATTCAGTATTTTTAAAAATAGAATAAAAGTTCTGCTCAGAATTGGGAGGACGTCGGGCAATGCCTATTTCTTTATCTGCACCAAACTCATGCACACGTAACCTTTTACTTGCATCCTCATCCCACCAATCATCTATTGACTGAAGCGCCGCACCTATTTTTACTGAATTAAAACTTACAGCGTAACGGCCATCTGCACATTTAGCTTTTACAAACTGTTTAGAAGCCTCTCCTTGCTTAACTTTATCGTTAAGAATTTGGCTTGGGTAAACCTCTTGGCAAAATGAGGCTTCTATTTTCGCGGTTATATCAGCACTCCAAAACACATTGGGATCAGTTAATGCGCTCTCAATTTCATTACTTAGTTCTTCTAATACTTTTTGATCATCAGAAGTCCATTTGCTTTCCCAAGCCAGCTTACGAGTGTTATCGATTAAGTAACAATTCCCTTTGCTGGTTTTAATTTCAATTTGAGTGTTGCCGGTGTTTTGATTACGCCAAAGCCATGTACCTAATAAAATATTTCTGCAATAACGAGTAGCTAACTCTTTATAACCACCACACTCTTTAAATGTTTCTGCCAACTCTTTTAATAAAGAAAAAACATCTGGATCACTACAGCCTGAAGGGACCAACGAGTTAGCCTGTACTCTCAAAGAAAACCGACAAAATATATGTTCCACATTTGGAGGTACATAACACTCTTCAAGAGTTAATATATTATTATGTGTTAAGTCCTGAGGTGAAATGTTTTTTGGTAAAAACTGCGGGGTGAATGCTTCAGTAAAACCAGATTTAGGGCCTCTAATTTTATTAATATCAGCTTCTAGGGGAACAAAGTTAGAGTCAGCCGTTTTATAAAAAAACACAGCTTTACCAGGATAAAGCGAGCGATCATATTTCAATATATTACATAGTTCCATTGAGTACCTTCCGGTCAAACCTTTTTCATTAGCATAAACTTTTCTCGCGCATCTAGCATCCAAAAAGATGTTTTAAAATAATTGCTAATACCTTTTAACCTAATGCTAATGGCAGTTTCGTATTTCACCACTCCTATTGCTGGTTCAGCATAACAATGTAGTTTTTCAAGCGCTCCTACTCTAGCTTTGGGTTCAGTGAGTAATAAATATCCCATCATAGATGGGCTCAATTTAGAGTCATTATTTAATAATAAGAGTAGCTCATCTAAATCCTCTATTTTGTGGTCAGTTGGCATTACCCAACAACCTGATAAAGGGAGTCGCCTAAGCTTTTCAAACAGCTGATTTTCATTACTATACAAACAGCACCAATTTACGTTTGAAGTAAGCTCAGGCTGATGCATAACACCACCTGCAAAGTTAGATGGAAAATGCGCTTTCAAAATATCTGGCTCACTATCTACTGCTTGTAAATCATCATCATAGCCATCAATATGTACTATTAAATCAAATGCCAAGTCACAGTATTTGCCATCAATAATTCCTGGGCGCTTAAGCTTATTTTGCTGAGCGCCTTGCAGACTGAGTTCAGGAAGCTTTTTCCCTGCAACCGCAGCGTAATCCTTAATAAACCAAGAAAAAGATGTGAACCGTAAATTTGTCCCAAGCGCCTCATTAAGTTTTCTTTGGTAGCTATGAAGCATGCCCCAAACAGCGGTTAAAGATGGAATACCTGAGCAGTAAGGGTTTGATAGTGCTTGTGCATCAAACACGCGTATACCGCTTAAATGTAGATAACGATAATGTTCATCATCTTCTTCAACCAGTTCGTTTTTTTGATTTGTAAGATTAATAAGTAGCCATTGTAAAGCTGCTTTCAAAGGGCTCATTAATTTAGGGTGGAAAGCATACCTTTGTGTCATGCTCGCACTGCCAAGCATTTCATTTAGTAACCTAAATAAAGGAATAGTTAGCGAAGGGAGTTCATCGTCGGGCAGCGATAATATTTTATACTCTAGTTGGTCTGAAGCACTCTCAAGCTGTTCTAAGTCATGCCCATTCTCAATAAAATCTAAGCGCCATTCATATATAGGAGAAAACCACTCTAAAAGCGTACTTCTTACATCTCTAATACTTTTAACTTTTAGTTGTCTGCGTTGTTTAAGAGCCAACGCATTATTGTTAAATATAATACCCTCTAAAGCTTTAATAAATTCCGGTTTTAATAGTGCCCCAACGTTAAATACTGTTTGCCCATTATTAAATTTAAATTGCCGTGAATTACTTAAACCATGATATTTAGTTCGTATATCAGGAGGGTAGTTGAGCACATTAACAACCCCACCTAAGGAAGCTGCTAACATACTGACAGACGCTGGACGGGTAAACTCTAAATTGCTAACTCGAGCTCGTTTTTCAATTGCCGCCTGCTGAATTTTTGATTGAACAACATGGCTGATTACAGGCGTAACAGCCAAATAACCATCATGATAAGGCATTCTTACTTGGCGAGAATAGCGGTCAACAGAGTCGGGAATGCCCTCTTCAGGCAATGATTCTTTAACGGTTACACATAAGCTTTTAAAAGCCTTAACGGATAACCCCAGAGAGGTAAACGCGGCTTTCCAGTTATCCGAGTACGTAGCCAATACTTGTGCCAAACAACAATCTTCATCTTCCCATTTAAAGTAACTAATAAATAGTTTAGCTACATTCACCTTAGCTGAGTCATGTGACCAGCCATAGGCTTTAGGATAGTTAGCACTACTCAAAACATAAGAATGCAGTAGTGGAGGCTCTACAGCTAAATTTTGCTTACTTACTCTAATATCAGGGTACTTTAAATTATGAGTATGAAACCACGCTATTTCCTTAATACATTTATTAATATGATCTTCACTTTTTAAAGCCTGTTTTGCTAACTGCTTATCCAGTAAGTCATCAACTTGGTTTTTTCGGTAAGTCAGGTTTAACAAAATAATCAGAGCAGTGGCTTCGCTGCCTGTTATATCAATCGTTGTTGTGTAAGGGTTAAAAGCACGACGTATCAACCTATCTCGCTCAGCGATGTCTGTAATCTCTAACAGTTCTTTTAAATGCATATACTCACCATGCCGACAAATACATTCTAGTTTTATCATTTCCAAAACTAGTTTTGTACTCTATTACTCGCCTTAAAAAAAATACGCCCTTGTAAGGGTTGATTCGCTGGTTCATTTTATGACGAAATGCTGTCTGCAAAATACCATCCTGATACAATCTATAAACCTGCTCTATTGAAGTGCCTAACAAAGTTGCAGCCTCCAATACACTTACTAATAAATCGGCTGCGTTTGGTTTTTTAGTTTTAGGGTTACTCTCAACCAAAGTAACTAAATAATCTAATAGAGCCCTATAAATAAAGTGAAGCTCCTTCTGCTTTTGAGTATTAGGGCACGACAAAATAGCATCACCGAAAATAAACTTAAACTCAGTCTTATTAAACAAATCTATTAGCTTCATTTCTGCATTTTTACTTAATTCATCAAGCTCTTTGTAAAAGACTGCGGGCCACTTATTAAAATAGCCCACAACATCGTCTAAACAAAAGTTATCTGTTTGAGAATATCGCTCCTGATACCAAAGAAGCGCAGCAAAGCGTTCTGTAAGCGTGGTATTATTAAATAGCGGGTGGCTTTCATTGCGCTCATTTTTATCCAGCAATTTATTTAAATGCTCAATATCTAATGCATTTACAGGCGATGTATTAGCGCAAGACAGCTCAAAACCGCATGAACAATGAGTGATTGACTCATTTTCTATGTAGTTAATTGGAGCGCAGCATTCAGGGCAGTTATATAGCAAAGCACATTGATGTTTCACGCATGCATTTACCCACTTTATGTGCCAGCTTTGTTTTATGTAAGCTTCTTCGACAAGACATTGTGGACATACCGGAATCGAATCAACGGCATCTTCTGGGTGGTAACGAATAAATTTCTGGGGAATATCTACGCCATTTTTGTATAAGGCAGCTGAGGAGTTAAATTTAATATCTGACTTTAACAAAGCCAGTTTTTGTAGCTCGTATCGAGGTAAATCTAATAATGTTTCGAGTAAACCTAAAGCCCGCATTCTAAAGTGGCTATTGTGCTTGGCGTGGTAAACGTTGAGCCTTTTTAAATCTATCGGGAATGCACCATGCGCCTCAAAATCTAGTTCATGAAGCTCTTCGCGAATAGCTAAACTTAGTCCTTCATACGAGTCAAAAAAATTCTCTGACACGACGCGTAGCAAGTAACTTTCTAGCGACTCATCAGAAAATGCCCGAGCCTTGGGAGAAAATAGAAAAGCCATCCAACACCTGAAAACTTAGAAATCCTAAGCATTAAATTAAACTATTTTAACAAAAAAACAAGTCAATTCATCAATTTTGATAAAAGTTATATTCAGTCAAATTCACTATCCTTTGCTAACGACCAACCAGCTGCGTACAAAATACTTTTATCTCTTATGTGATGATTAATTGTATTTTTGTCGATAACAACTTCTGAGCTTTTTACTTTAGGGATTTTTAAGCTACTCTCTACACCTAATCCAATTGTAGGTGTGGCTTTCAACTGCTCTATCTTATCTTCTATAGAAACCTTTTGCAGTTTTGGAGCTTTATATGGTTTTGTATTTTGACTTTAATGTATACCAATCAAAAAAAGGTTCCATACCCTCAAAAAGCTGTCATTTGTTGACAATACCAAGCCAACTACTCAAGCCTCTTTATTCGCTTTCACATTTTGCGCTTGCTCAAATATTTCTTTATATACTTCATCGCGGCTGATGGGTGGGTATTTAAATTTAGCGAGTATTAAAATCAGCTCTACTTTGAGCGATGATTTAATATCGTCTCTGTTATTCCAATCTACAAATTTCACTTTGTCGTCTACGATTACTTTTACCGCTTGAGCCAGCTCAATTAGCTTATCTTCGGGGTAGTCAAAGTCGTACTTAACCGCTAACATTTTTAGGGCGTCGTAAAAGCCTTTTTCTTCAATATCAATGCCTAGCTCGTCGCCGGCGTTCATTTCGTTGCGTACGCTGTAAATCATATCAACCATGCTTTCTGAAAATTCATCAAGTACGCTACTTACCAGTACGTCATCTTCTTTTCGCTCGTTGTAGCGCTGTACCAGCGATTCAAAGCGTTTAGTAAAGTCAATACCTTGGGTTTGGTTTACTTTTTTAAGCTCGCCTATGGCTTTGGCTAGCATTTGTTGCAGTATTTTTATTTTGGTATTGGGGAGTTTTATTTTTTCTATTTTAGCGATGTAGTCGTCATTAAAAATGTCGATTTCGCCGCCGTCTTCATTGCCGAGTTTAAATACTTCCTCAACGCCGTCGCTTTGTAGGGCCTCGCTTATCATTTCACGTACTTTGGCGTTCATTTGCGCGGTATCGGGCGCTTCGCCTTTGGTAAACTTGTAAATAATAGAGCGGATAGCGAGATAAAAGTGAATGTGGTTACGCTCGTTTTCGTTTATTTTTTCACTGCCGCAACATACATCGTAAGCGGCTTTTAAACGCTTAACTAAATCCATAAAACGCTTTTGGCGTTTTTCGGTAATCATTGCAAATTCGGCAGCGTGATTTAAACAGTTTAGCTGGGCAACGGCTTCGCCTGTAAAGTAGGGGCTGCTGTCAAATTTATGAAATAACTCGGCAAGTAGCGATAAATGGTTTTTGACTTCAATAACCGAGGCGGTAATGTCTTCAAAGTTCGTTTCGTCTGTTTTTGAATACTGCGCTAACGCTTTATTCATTTCAGATTTAATGCCAATATAGTCAACCACTAGGCCTTTATCTTTGCCTTCAAACTGGCGATTAACCCGCGAAATAGTTTGTATTAAGCTGTGCTTTTGCAGCGGCTTATCTATGTACATGGTATCTAAAAATGGCACATCAAAACCGGTTAGCCACATATCGACCACTATGGCTATTTTAAAGTTTGAGTTTTTGTTTTTAAATTGCTTATCAAGCTCTTTACGTTCGTCTTTACTGCCAAGTAAATTATATAAGCGTTCAACGTCGTCTTTGCCACGGGTCATCACCATTTTTACTTTTTCAGACGGGGCTGCAATACGGCCCTCGCTAATAGCGCGCTTTCGCTCGGTATCTGATAGCTTTTGGGCCTCATCAGTATCTACTACATCAAACCACTGTGGGCGCAGTTCTTCTAACTCTTGATACAGCTGATAGGCAATGCCACGCGAGCTACACACAAACATCGCCTTTCCTGCAACCGTAGAACCTTCCTCAACGCGTTTTTCGTAATGTTCAACAAAGTCCCTTGCTAATACACGTATGCGGTCAGGATCGCCTAAAATGCTATTCATGTTGGCGGTGGCTTTTTTACTGTCTTCTATTTGCAGCTCGTTACTGCCTGCATCGGCACATTCTTTGTAATAGGCTTCAATTTCTGCCAGCTTGCTATTGTTTAAACACACCTTGGCGGCGCGGCCTTCGTACACAATGCGTACGGTTATTTCATCTTTAACCGACTCAGTCATGGTGTACGAGTCAACCACTTCACCAAACACATCTAAAGTCGCATCCACTGGCGTGCCTGTAAAACCAACATAGGTAGCGTTTGGCAGTGAATCGTGCAGGTATTTAGCAAAACCAAAGGTCTTTTTTACCCCCTTTTCGGTAATGGTAATTTTTTGATCAAGATTTACTTGGCTACGATGCGCCTCATCAGAAATACAAATAACGTTAGTGCGGTCAGTTAATAACTGGGTATCTTCGGTAAACTTATGAATAGTTGTTAAAAATACCCCGCCACTATTACGGCCCTCTAATAACTCACGTAGGTGAGTACGGCTGGTCACTGTTTTTACCGTATCATCGCCAATGTAGGTTTTAGCATTGCCAAATTGCTGCGAAAGCTGATCGTCTAAATCGGTTCGGTCGGTAATTAAAATAATGGTGGGGCTTTTAAGCTCAACGCTTTTCATCAATAGGCGTGTTAAAAATTGCATGGTGTAACTTTTACCGCACCCAGTTGCGCCAAAGTACGTACCGCCTTTACCGTCGCCTTGTGGCTTTAAATGCCGCTTTATATTTTCAAACAACTTATTAGCCGCATAATATTGCGGGTAACGCGGCACAATTTTTATCTCTTTTTTGCCCGCGTTTTTATTATCAGAATCCGGAAAAAATACAAAGTTGCGCATTACATTGCGCAAGCGCGCTTTATCAAACAAGCCCTGCAATAAGGTATGTAACGAGTTAATACCCTCTTGCGCGGTTAGCTCTTGCCCCGTAACTTTACCCCAAGAGTAAAAAAACTGATATGGCGCAAATAAGTTACCCATTTTATTGTTTACGCCATCGCTTATAACGCACAAGGTATTAAACACAAATAACTGCGGAATAGCGCGCCTATAGCGAATAGTTAACTGCTCATACGCTTCAAAAATTGGGGCTTGCTCGCGTATTGCGCTTTTAAATTCAAACACAACTAGTGGTAAACCATTCACATATAAAATGCCATCAGGAATACGCAGTTCAATATTATCGTAGCTTGTGGGGCTTTCTATTTCTAACTGGGTAACAAAGCGATAAATGTTGTCGTCTTGCAGGTAAGTAACGCTTGCTTCACTTACTTTATCTAAAGTAGCCATAACACTGCCTGCTATTAGGCTACTTTTAATGCCTTGTTCAACGTTATCGTAATCAAGCAGCTGAACATACAAATCTTTTTGCGCTGCACTGCCTGCAACCATTCCACGCTCGCGACTCAACAAAAATCCATCACTCAGCCACTTACAAAAGGTTTTATTGCTCTCGTATAAATCACTGGCTGGCAGCTTTTCAAGCTTTGCAATAATTGAGTCTACTTCGCCGGTGGTAATATTATTTTTAGCGTAACGTTTGGTTAAAAAAGCACGTAAGTCGTCTTTAATTAATACCTCGCTATTATTGCGAGTAAGCTCACCGCCTAATAAATGCGGGTAGCCTTGCTCGCCTAATAGCTCAACCACCGCTTGTTCTAATTTGGCTTCAGTAAATTTCATCTATTTAGCACCGTCCGCTGGTTTATTCATGTTAGTTATTATTTTTTAAACGTTTATTCTTAGCTACAATGCGGGAAGTATTCCCGCAACAACTTCATCATATTGCGTTTTTGCTTAAACTTCTTAGCCAATGTAGTAATCATTTCATATAATAGCGTGCAGTCGGCATTTTTGTCTTTTAAGCTTTTTTCTATTTTAATTAATAAATTAGTTGCTTCACGGTAAGCGTCATTATTGGTTTGTCCAATTATGTTGCTAAGTGATTTGTGATACAAGTCAATCGACTCTTGTGGATATTGCGCCATAATTAAACCAGCCAACGTTATCAATTGACTCGACTTAACCTCATGCTTTACTGCCCATGAACGTGCTTTTTCAATGTCATTTTGATCAATATAAAAATCCAGTAACTCGCACGGGTAATTAGAAAAACGATTAACCCTTTGGTTTGACTGAGTGTATTGCTGTGAAAGAGATAGCAATAGCTGCTCTACTTTTTGCGTAAACTGGGCATCAATGATGCCGGTTTTTTGTTGCAATGCGTGTAAACCTTTAAAGCCATTAAAACTCGGGTTATCTACAAATAACTGCCACGCGATTGCCCATGCGGTTTTAAATTCTGACAATTCAAGGCGAAGTTCTATTTCATTGCGTTTACATGCAAGCACTTCATGTGGCTTACTTGCCCGTTGATACGCTTGCTTTAAATAGTACTCGGCATCTAATAGCTCATTACGGTCTTTGCAAAGCGCACTTATTTTTAAATAATCCGACGAGTCATGGGCTGTTAGTTTAATTAAACGCAGTTGCGCTTGCCAATCATCCTGCCCTTGCGCTTGTTTTATTAATATCGACGTAAGGCGTGTAAGCGCGCTTTTTTGCCTCCAATCACTAAAGTCAACGCCCGCGTGTAGTCGCTTTTCTATTGCAGTTGTACACAGTGCTAAAAACAAGGTATTTACACTGGGTGTTATATCAAAGTCATGCGGTACACTCGGGAATACATCGTATTTGTAATCTTCAAAGTGTTCAAAAATCCACTGCGCTTTTTGCTCATCAGACCAAGGCAGTTGATTAAAAAGCTCGCTCAGATTTTGGTTAAGTTGCTCTTCTAAACCAAAGCGAAAGCCGCCGGAGTCATCAATTTCTTCAAGTACGGTGTTCAAACGCACCAAGGCTTTAAAATTCAACTGCCATTGCTGATCAACGGGCAGTTTTTCTATCGCAGGAAATATCATTTCAAACAGTGAGTCAGCATCAGCAAAATAGCTACTTACTTCATTCCAGCCCCATACTGATTTTTTAGGCAAGGCTTTAGTGATAAGTTTGCTTAGCTCACCTGTACTCATGGCTTGCTTGTCGTTTGACATCATAAATACCCATTTATCGTATTCATGCTCTGACCCATCTAAAAAACCCATGATTATATCGGTAAGTTCATTAGCTGGTTTATCTAAAAACCACGCCATTAATGCCCCGCGTTCGTTGCCTTGTGCTGTAGCATCGGCGTTTGCGTTGGCTAATTCAGTAGCAGATAAACTGTTTACTTTGAGCGCCACGGCAATGGCATGTTTACATACCTCTTGATAATCGGCTGCGGGGCACGTACAGCTTGCCACGCATTGCGCACCTGCTATATTTTCTAAGGTGACTTTGTATTTATACTGTCCCGCCACGCTCGCCATTGCTTGATCACCCACAATAAGTAACTTACTGACATTATTTGATGCGTACAAACCATAACCCAAATCGTAAGTTTTGCTGGCTACGCGTTGCTCTATTTCCTTTAAATCAAACATACTAATTCTTATTCACTCATTGTGTTAATTGGCAAAGCGCGTAGGTCTTCTTTAATTAATACACCGTTATTATTGCGGCTTAGCTCACCGCACAATAAATGTGGGTAGCCTTGCTCGCCTAATAGCTCAACCACCGCTTGTTCTAATTTGGCTTCAGTAAATTTCATCAAACATCCTTATTCTTTTTATTGTGACTTTGAACCGCTCAGCTAAGATTATTAATCGGCCACTTTTTAACCAATAGCTACATCGGGTATTTGTAATTCGCCAGAGATGAGCTTTGGTAGCAAAGTGTCACGGAGCTTGGTTAATACCTCAACTTGTGCACTATTTTTTGACATTTTATCTAAATACTCACCGCAAAGAACGTGAAATAGATTTTGAATGTTATTTGTACCTATACATACTTCTTGATTTCCGAAATCTCCTTTTCTAAAAAACTCACGAGCACTACCTGAAGCTAAACCAAGTGATTTTGATACTAGTCTATCAAGCATGTATTTTATGAATGATTGCTCAACCCCACTATCTTTTTTCGTACGGAAACACCACATGTTTTGATTTCTCAGCGCAGGTAAATTATGAGGATAGATAATTGCACACTTTCCAACGCTTGCGCCAACCATAACCAAATGATAATCAAAAGGTTGGGACAAATACTTATTATGACTAGTCATAAATTCATCAGGGAGATAAACATCATCTGTTGCTTTTTTTACTTCGTTCCCCTTGAAGTTTTTAGTTCTTAATACAAAATTGCCGCTCTCAATATAGTCCCCACTTTTAAAAGCAAAACCATTAAGTATTTCTGAAAATGATGAAAGTTTACGAATATTCCACCCCTTTGGTATCCAGCCTAATTGTTCATGGTGCTCGAACTCATTGGGGAAGTGGGCATGGGTGTTGGCGTGTTGGGCTAATATATTAGGGTTGGCGTTTAAGTTTGCTTTAACGGGTGTTTCAGCGGCTTTTTCTGATACTTGCACTGCTGATTGTGTTGCTTTTTTTGTTGCTTCTTTTGTTGGTAGCTGTGCTTGTAACTCGTGAGCGAGCGCACTGAGTGATGCTTTGCATTCTGCCGCATTATGTAAGCTATTCAGTGCCGCTAAGCGGCGCTGTGCTTTTTGCTTTAACTCATCAGGCAGACTAGTTTCAAGGTTTTCTAACTTAAAATCAACGCTGGCAAGAAGGTTGTCAAACACAGGATCAAAATCAACAAACCAACTTTTAAATAGCGCCTGCGCCATTTGTTCTAGAGTTTGGTTGGTTTTCTGATTGAGTTCTATTTTTTTGTCTAAATCAAATAGTTTAAGCGCCAAGTTTCTTTGATGTACAGGGTCAACAGGCACTTTTACTTTTGCTTTATGTATATGATTTCTATTTATTCCAGGTACAGCTCCTTTATCTGTGTAGTCGGAATACCTGATTGTCTTTAGAAAGTAATAAACATATAAAGGATCATTCCCTTTAAAATCTTTAACGTACAATGTTGTATTTAATGGCCAAAAATCATCTTCGATATAAAATACTTCACCAATAGTTCCATATCGTCCAGTAACGACACCCGGAGCTTTAACTTTTATTTCGTTATGCTCACCAGAAGATCCAGATGAAGACACAACGGGAACACCACCATTCACTCTCTTTGTTTTAGGTAAGTCATAGCCACGCTTCAACTCGATTAAATCACCAAGCTCGCAATCAATCCAATCACTCCCCATAGCCCAACGCCTCCAAGTTTTTACGAATGACTTTATCAAGCTCATCACTTTGCTTCATCTGGCTATCAACAACACCCACTATTTGTTTATTCATCATCTTGGCCTCTGGCTTGCTGGTTAAGCAACTGCGCTTGCACACGTTCGCGTTCTTTTTGGAGTTCTATGCGCAGCTCTTCTTCGCTGGGTAAGTGGGCTAAATATTTTGCGGCAAAGAGTTGTTTTTGGTCGCTCAGTACCGAGTATTTAACAACGGCTTCGCTTTTTTCACTGCATAAAACAAGGCCAATAGTAGGATTGTCGTCGCTGCTGGTGTGTAAGTCATCGTACAAGCGAATGTAGGTATCCATTTGGCCTATATCTTGGTGTTTGAGTTTGCCAATTTTTAAGTCGAGCAATAAAAAACACTTGAGTTTAAAATTGTAAAAAACGAGGTCGATATAAAAGTCTTCGTCGTCAAAGCGGATGCGTTTTTGGCGCTCTACAAAAGCAAAGCCTTTACCAAGCTCTAATAAAAACTGTTGTAAGTTATTTATAATGCCTTGCTCTAGCTCGTTTTCTTGATAGCTTTTATCTTGCAGGTTTAAAAAATCTAAAATGTAGGGATCGCGCAGGTAGTCTTTTGCGGACTCTGCCAATACCTGTGTGTTTTGTTGGGCTTCTTGCTCTACGGGTTGTTTGTTTTTACTTGAGAGCAAACGCTCGTAGTAAAGCGTACCAATTTGGCGTTCTAACGCACGCGCTGACCAATTTTGTAAAATGGCTTCATCTCGATACCAGTTGCGCGCACTTGAACTATCAACCCGTAATAGGGTGCGATAATGCGTCCAGCTTAATTCGAGACGCACTGCGTCTTGTTTTTCAAAGGCGAGATAAAAACGGCGCATATTACGCAGGTTGGTTATGTCAAACCCTTTGCCATAATCTGTGGTGAGTTGCTGCGATAGCCGCTTTAATGTTGCTTTGCCGTAGGCTGCGCGTGTTTCACCGCCTTGCTCATCTTCTACAATTAAGCGCCCTATTTGCCAATACGCTTGTAGCATGGCGGTATTAACAGTTTGTTTAACTTGCCCACGGGCTTGCTCAACAATGCGGCGAATATCAACTAATAAGTGCTGGTTTTGAGTAGATGAGTGTTCTTTACTGTTAGTCATTACGTTCTTCACTATCGCGCTTTTCAGCAAAACGTTCTTCGCCATAGCCTAAGGCCTGTAAGTTTTTACGAATGGCTTTATCAAGCTCATCGGCTTGACTCATTTGGCTGTAAAGGGTTTGGCTAAGTTCGCTCATTTTAGTTTCGAACGGGATGCCATCGTCTGCAATATCAGCAGCGCCCACATAGCGCCCTGGGGTCAGTACGTAGTCGTTCGCTTTTATATCCCCAAGGGTGGCTGATTTACAGTAACCGGCGATATCTTCATATTTTTGCTCTGTATCTGTGGTTAGCTCTTCGCCGCGCCAAAGGTGATAGGTTTGTGTAATTTTAGCTATGTCGTCGTTGGTGAGCTCTTTTAGAGTACGGTTAACCATAGAGCCCATTTCGCGAGCGTCTATAAATAGCGTTTCGCCTTGGCGGTCGCGGCGTTTTAATAGGCCTTTTTCGTTATTTCCGCGTTTATCTTTACTTATAAACCATAAACACACCGGAATTTGCGTGGTGTAAAACAACTGCCCTGGTAGGGCAATCATACAATCGACTAAATCGTTTTCGATTATTTTTTGGCGAATATCGCCCTCGCCACTGGTGTTAGAACTCATTGAACCATTAGCCAATACAAAGCCTGCGGTGCCATGCTCGCTAAGTTTTGAGATCATATGCATGATCCACGCATAGTTGGCATTACCGGTAGGCGGTGTTGGATAGCCTGCCCAGCGGGCATCGTCGACTAGCTCGTTATCGGCGCGCCACTGTTTTTGGTTAAACGGTGGGTTTGCCATTATGTAATCGGCTTTTAGGTCGGGGTGTTGGTCTTTAAAAAAGGTATCGCCTGCTATATCGCCTAAGTTGCCCGAAATACCGCGCACGGCTAGGTTCATTTTAGCCAGTTTATAGGTGGTGTTGGTGTACTCTTGCCCGTAAATAGACACATTTTTTTGGTTACCGTTATGGCTATTAATAAACTTAAGCGATTGCACAAACATACCGCCCGAGCCACAACAAGGGTCGTAAATTTTGCCTTCAAATGGTTCAATCATATCAGCAATAAGGGTAACAATTGACTTAGGCGTATAGAACTCGCCTCCGCCTTTACCTTCAGATGCGGCAAATTTACCTAAAAAGTATTCGTACACACGGCCGACTAAGTCTTCTTCTGTTTTTTCGTTTTGATTGGCAATGGTGTCGATATTATTAATGGTATCGATAAGCGCCGAGAGCTTACTGGCATCAAGCCCTAAGCGTGAAAAGTAGTTATCGGGCAATGCGCCAGCGAGTGATTTATTGTTTTTTTCGACCGCGTGTAGTGCGGTATCTATTTTTACGGCAATATCACCTTGCTTGGCGTTGGCTTGAATATACGACCAGCGTGCGTCTTCTGGTAGGTAAAACACGTTATCCATTGCGTAAAAGTCGACCATGTCGATGTATTCATCACCGTATTCGCTGGCAATGGCTTTTTTACGCCCTTCAAACTTGTCACTAATAAATTTAAGAAAGATTAAGCTTAAAACAATGTGCTTATATTCGGCTGATTCAACACTGCCGCGCAGTTTATTGGCGGCATCCCAAAGGGACTCTTCAAACCCGACTTGTGTTTTTTTTGCGGCTTTTTTTGTAGCAGGCTTTTTTGATGCAGCGTCCATGTGTTCTCTCTTTGCAAGAATATCAATATAAATTATTGGCTTATCATACCGCAAAGGTCGTGGTTTTTTGAATGTTAATTAGTAATAAATTGCTATTAAAGAAGAGGTTTAAGCATTAACTAAAAAACGGTAATTATGAAGAAGATTATTTAGCTTTTCTTTGGGTTAACTCTGCTCCTACTAAAGACTAAAAAATGAAATAGCTTTTTACTTATGATAAAACATAGGGCTGGGTTTACTTTTAGAGATATTGTTAAAAATGGAATTTGAAAAGCCAAATTTATTAAGCAAGGAAGTTAGTGTAGCTCTATGGCTTCAGGGGAAAGATGCTTGGAATGAGTGGGCAAAGAACAATCCGGACATGGGTGTTGACTTTAGTGGCGTGAAATTCTCAATACCCAACCTGTTAAAAATCGCTCCCAATAATAAAGTTTTATTAGAGACAAATGCGAAAGGTGATTTTTCGAACCTCACATTCGTTAACTACATTTTCCCTAATGTAGCTGATTTTTCAAATACTGAATTTAATATTCCTGCAATATTCGACAATGCTACTTTTAAAGAAACCGTAGACTTTTCAAGAGCTATATTTTCCCAAGATGCCTCATTCAATAGTGTTACGTTCAATAGTATTGCGTCTTTTCACAGCGCTGAATTTCAAAACTCAGTAGTTTTTGGTGATTGTGATTTCAAAGGAAATACACTATTCACTTGTTCACATTTTGAAATGTTAGCTTACTTCCCAAGTACTACATTCAACGAAGTAGTAGTTTTTGATCATTCAACTTTTGCTGGCGGTACTCATTTTAAAAATACTAAATTCTTGTGCAAAGAGGTTTGTTTTGAGTATATAGACTGTACAGACACATTTAACTTCGATGAACTTGATGCAAAAAAAGTAATAACACTGTCTTTCAAAGGAAGTGTATTTGAAAAAGATTTTAATATTAGTGGGCACTTTAAATGTATTCCAGATTTGAGAAGTACGAAGCTAAATCACCATACTGACTTAACTTCTATGGTATATACACTAAATCGCAAAAATATATTTTTTACTCCAATAAAAAAAGCAACTGACACACTCGATATTGGACGCCTATGTAGACTTAAAGAGCTTGCAGAACAAAATAAGAGTCATGATATGGCTCTGGCTTTTCATGCGGATGAACTTAGAGCTAAACGATGGAGTAGGCTCAATATTATACAGTCAGTTATGGATATAATTTATTCTGTTATCAGTAACTATGGGCAAAGTATAATGCGTCCCCTGCTGCTGATCGCTATATCTTTTCTTCTTTTTAATTCGTATATAATTTCAAAGTCAGACATTGAGATAAAAAGTGCTTACAAACCAGCTGCAACTTTATCTATAGCCACAATAACTCCTTTTTTATCAATATCAAAGGAAGCTAGAGAGCACGGTGCACAAGTGCTATTTGAAAAGCAATTACCTGAAAACTTTTATCTTTTTAGCTATGCTTACGCCAGCTCGTCATTTGTATTTCTATTCTTAATTGGGCTTGGTCTGCGTAACCGCTTTAGAATTTAAAAAGACTTAGAGAGTATGAAGTGCCCCATACGGCTACTTTTAAATTTTATGGCTTTGATTGGACCAGCTTAAATTAGAAGATACTATTCTGTTTCTAATAGTTGAATAAGCTTACGTTTACCTTCGTCATCTAGCTTTTCAATTAAACACGCCAGTGTTGCGCTTTCTTCTGATTCACAAAAAAAGTAATTTACGGGAACATTTAACTCGGTCGCTAGCTTTTTTAAAGTAGCTAAGTCGGGCATATGGCGACCTGTTTCGTAATGGTTCATTCTGCCACTGGCAGAGCTTGGGTCCATCCCCATTTTAATACCTAACTCTTTTTGGCTTATTTTCATTCGCTTTCGAGCCTCTTTAAGACGCTCTGTAAAAAAGGATTTAACCTGCACCGTTGCTTCATCTTGGTAACTCTTACATTTAAATGATTGTCTAGTTTTTACATGAGCATGTATACTTAGGAATCCTAAGTTTATGGTGAGTGGTAAAGTTTAGCAATGAGTAAGAAAGCGAATATGAATGTATTTTTACATTTTCTTTTGGTAATCAGACAGATGGATAACTTCACTGTAACGCAAGCGAAAGACGCTTTATTACATGAACAATCTGCATTTACCGATGCGGTAGAAACCCGAAAGTTTATATACCGTCAATTAACTCGTAATGTTGAAAAAGGACTATTAAAGCGAACCAATAAATTAAACAATGGAGTTAAAGAAGTTATTTACTCAAAAACGGAGTTATTTTTAAATTTAAAAATTGTGCCTAATTCTAGAGAAAGTAGAGCAAAAAAAATTTATATTCCTAACAATAACTCTACTAACGCCACAGCTGAAAATCTTGAAATTACTGAGTACCAAGAAGAGCTTAAAAAAGACTTACTAACATATGAAATTGATTTAAACACCGTGCTTGAAGAAGCTAAAGAGTACAAACGCCTTACTGCGCGTTACCCTAAACTACATGAACAATTGCAACTGCATCACACTCAGGCTAAGGAAAGATCGATTAAATTACTTGGCAAAATAAATGCTTTGCAGACTTTACTGGGTAATAAAACAACAGAAAAACAGCCATGTTAAGGGCTTGGCAAACAGCATGCTTATCGGTAGTTAAAAAACATTACTCTCAAAACCATAAACACTTTTTTTGTTTAGCTACACCAGGGGCTGGTAAAAGCGTATTGGCGGCAGAAGTTGCTGCTTATTTATTTGATACAAAGCAAATAGACTTTGTGATTTGTTTTTCACCCTCTAGTGAGGTTGCAAATGGCATTAGAAAGACGTTTGCTAAACGTTTAAATTGTAATTTTGACGGTGTTATTGGCTCAGTTGGTTGCTCGTATACTTATCAAAACATGCGCTTTTTTAATGACGACTACTGGAAACTATTAAGGAACAACCGCGTGTTAGTAGTGTTTGATGAAATACACCATTGCGCTGGTTCAAGCATTGAGGATGCCAATGTATGGGGGCAAGATATTGTTAAAAATATTCAACAGCAGGCTGCTTTCACGTTAGCTTTAACAGGCACACCTTGGCGCTCTGACCTTCTCCCTATCGCGCTGGCAACTTATAGCGACCCTGATAATAAAATTCAGTGCAATTACACTTACTCGCTGCAACAGGCGGTAAATGATGGCGTTTGCCGTAATCCTAAAATTGTTTTAATTGATAATGAAGAAATTTCGGTAACAACCACGAAACAGGAAACTAAAACCTATAACTCATTAAAGTCTTTGCTAAAAGAGCCATCGATTTCCTACCAAGATCTAATTAAGCACGAAGCTGTAATCAATTACATTGTTGCTCAAGGGGTAAATAAACTTGCCACTATTAGGCAGCAGAATAGCAATGCCGCAGGGTTAATTGTGGCCTCTTCTGTTGAACATGCAGAGCAAATAGTGATGGTTCTTACAGAGATTTTCCATCAATCAGCAACCATAGTTACTTACAAAGAAAGCGATGCTGGCGAGAGAATCAGTCATTTTCGCTTTAGCAACACACAATGGATTGTAAGCGTTGGAATGGTGTCGGAAGGAACTGACATACCTAGGCTGCAAGTGTGCTGCCATTTGAGTAGAGTTAAAACCGAGCTTTATTTTAGGCAGGTGCTTGGACGTATATTAAGAGTAAACAATTCCCCAAACCAAGAGGCTTGGCTATTCACCCTCGCCGAAGAAACACTAAGCACCTTTGCAAATAGAATCGACCAAGAGCTACCTAACACTTGCGTACTAATAAGAAATAACGCTATAGCAAATGAATATTTTGGAACAGAGACTCATAAAAAAGCAAACTACCCTCAGCCAGATAATCAGGTTAATACTGAGGTTGATGATTTATTATTTTCATGGGGCAAAAATGGAGTAAATCAGCTGCAAACAGAGCCTCAGGAAGCAAGCTTTTTACAGGCCTTTGGCGGGTTTAGAGAGCGGGTGATAGAGACGTTTTTAGTAAGTTAATTTGAAGTAATTCACATCAGTTCAGAGAGTTTTAATTGTTAGGCTTAGGTTTCATCTGGCAGGCCCCTATGAGCGAAAAGCGGGCTTTCGGCTCATATCTACCAAAAATCAGCAGTACTCTGAAAGCAGACGTTAATAATTACTTTCTTATATTATTCATAAAAGCGGGGCGTAAAACGCTAATCATCGTCACACAATTGCATTGATGTAACACACTTATAATTTTAGCTCTTCAAGTCTGCATGGCTTTCCAAAAAGGTATCCCTGATAAGTATTGCAGCCCATGCTCTTTAACAATGCTCGCTGATCCTCTGTCTCGACGCCTTCAGCGATTACTTGCAGATCCATTGAACTAGCTAAAGTTATAATAGCCTGAGCAATCGCCTTGTCATTACTACTGTTAATGATGTCCCGAACAAAACTCTGATCTATTTTTAACTGGTTTATAGGCAACTGTTTCAAATATGATAAAGATGAATAACCAGTACCAAAATCATCAATAGAAAACGTAACACCGCATTGCTGCAATTCTCGCATCTTAGCTTTAACATCTGGAATATTATTAGCCAAGAGTGATTCTGTTATTTCTAACTTTAGCAGTTGAGGATTAGCGCCTGAATTTTTCAATGAGTTGATTGCTTTCTGAACAAAATCATCTTTGCTAAATTGAACCACGCTAATATTAACCGCAACGCTCAGATTTTTCGTAACAGGTTGTTTAGCCCAATTGACTAAAGTCTCACACGCCTGTTGTAAAATCCAATCCCCAATAGGCACAATAAGACCCGTTTCTTCCGTTAGTGGAATAAACTGCGCCGGTGAAATCATCCCTTTTTCTGGATGAAACCAGCGTAAGAGGGCCTCAACACCGATAACCTGTCCATGCTGGTCAATCTGCTTTTGATAGAAAAGAGTAAATTGTCTTTGCTGTATTGCGTTATATAAGTCGTGGATCAAGGTCGCTCTTGAGCTAACTGCAACCTGCATCTTGGGATCAAAAAGCTGCACGGTATTGCGACCAGCCTCTTTAGCCTTATACATTGCCATGTCGGCTTGTTTTAATAAGTCCTCTTTTGAGACGCTTGTGCTATTAAACATTGTTACCCCGATGCTTGCGGAGCTATTGTACGTTAAACCCTCCAAGTCATATTCTTGCGTTAAGTGAGCCATGATTTTTTGCGCAAGTGATTCAGCCTGATTAGCAGCCGTTTCTTTATCATCACTTAAGTCTGATACTACGACAACAAACTCATCCCCCCCTAACCGTGACACCGTATCACCCTGCCTAACCGATTGAACCAAACGTGCGGCGACCTGGCATAACAATAAATCGCCTTTATTGTGACCAGCACTGTCGTTAAGATTTTTAAAATTATCTAAATCAAGAAACATTAAAGCCGCAAAATTGTTGGCGCGTGAACAATGTGTCATTGCCCCCTGTAATCGGTCTAATAACAACCGTCGATTTGGTAGTAATGTGAGTGGGTCATAAAATGCTAACTGATGTATTTCTTGCTCACGCTTTTTACGCTGAGTGATGTCCCGCACGATTCCAATGAAATTAGTTTCACCAGCCATCTTTACTTCAACAACACCCAGCTCAATAGGAAATGTTGTACCATTTTTGTGCAATGCATCAAGTTCACGAATACGACCGGTAATGTCACTGATACCCCGGTTAATATAATTTGATAAGTAACTATCGTGATGTTCACGATGCGGTGAGCCCATAAGCATACTGATATTTCTGCCTATAATTTCTTCATCAGAATAACCAAAAATTTCATTTGCAGCTTGATTAAATGTAAGTACCTTACCCTTGCTATCAATGGTAATAATACCATCAAGTAAGCTCTCGACAACAGCTTCCATCTGTTTTGATTTTTCGTTGAGTGAGCTTTCGGCCTGTATTTGGTCATTAATATCAAAGTGCGTACCCAGCATCCACTCAGCGTTACCATCATTTGTTCTTGTGGACACTCGCCCCCTGGTATTAATCCAAATCCATTCGCCGTTTTTATGTTTCATTCGAATATTGGCTTCGTATATCGGAATAAGACCGGCTGCATGTTTTTCGATTTGTACAGCACAATAGGCTAAATCATCGGGATGGGTCAGTCGCTCCCAGGTGTTTCTGCAAGTTGGCAGCAGTTCGGAAAGTTCGTAGCCCAACAATGACGCCCATTTATCATTAATTACTAACTCGCCATTTTGTAAATTAAGACGCCATGTGCCAATAGTATTGGCATCAATCACCGCTTTGAGTAAATTCTCACTATTGCGAATGAGTTCTTCATCCCGCTTCTCTTTCGTGATATCGGTCTGGATTGCAATAAAGCCACTAAGCTCGCCTTCTTCGTTTAGCAATGGATTACAGGCTATTCTCACCCAATATGATTGCTGCTCTTTTGAGTAATTGAGTACGTCAACATTGAAACTCTGCTGTAAAGACAGGGCCTCTCTCATTTCGTCAACAATTTCGGGGTCAGTGTCGGCTCCCTGCAATAGTTCACCTGGCTTTTTACCTAGCATATCTTCGATGCTATAACCAGTGATGCTAGTAAACGCCTCATTTATCCAGACAACAAAACCACGTATATCGGTTATCACTACGCCATTCGTTGTTTGCCTGGCAACTTCCGAAAGACGTCTGATGGCAGAGTGTGCAGCGGTTTGCTCAGTAGTATTGCGAATAATAATCAGAACTTCATTTTCATCAATTTTCTTATATCGCGCCTCAAAGGATTTATTCAATTTTTTAAAGGTGTAGTTGTGATGAATGACATTGCCGTTCTCAAAAGCCTGTTTAACATTATCCATCAGTTGATGACCTAACTCATTAGGCAATACATCAAGGATTTTCTGCCCTAAAATTTCATGTTGAGGCTTAAGCAAATCAGGATGGTCGTTACACACTGAAAAACGAAAGTTTCGGTCAATGACAAAAACCATATCTGGCAACGTTGCCATTATTGATGCCGTTCTTGTCATGCCAGCTGACAGTTTTTGTTGGAGCGTTTCCTGATCTAGTCTTGCAATCTCATACTCAACCATGTCAGCTAACTCACGTAATACTCGTTTTTCGCTTATCGTCAAATCACGAGGCTGTGGATCTATAAGGCATAATGTGCCAATAGGTTGCCCACCTGGCTCGCAAACCGGCGCTCCTGCATAAAAACGTATACGCGGCTCCTCGGTCACAAGCGGGTTAGCAGAGAAGCGGTCATCCTTTGTTGCGTCAGTAACGATAAAAATATCCGGGTGCAATATTGCATGCCCGCAAAAAGAAATATCACGGTCAGTCTGAAAAGCATCAAGCCCTACCTTAGATTTAAACCACTGCCTGTCAGCATCGACCAGCGAAATTAAGCACGTTTGGACATTAAAAATGAAAGCCGCCAGTCGGGTGATACGATCAAAGCGCTCTTCAGCAGGCGAGTCCAGTAACGCTGTGCGTTTTAATGCGAGTAAACGAACGGCTTCATCAGTAGGATAATCAGGTGCACTCAAAAGTCTCTCCAGTAGTGTTTTACTCAGTCGTAAATTACCAATAGTGCTTTAGAAAGATATTCTTAAACACTATGACCGTATTTATGAATTTATCGTTTAAACCGAACAACCAGCTCATGTAGTTCATCAGCTATTTTATTAAGATAAATAATGGTTTCTGATAATTTCATCGAGCTTTCAGAGCTCATATCGGCAAGCGTTGAAATATTTACTATTTGCCGGTTTATATCCTCAGCAACATGAGCTTGCTCTTCAACTGCGGCAGCCATTTGAATAGACATAGAAGCAATTTGACCAACAGACTCGCAAATGCCACTTAACATTTTACCACTCTCAATGACATGAGAAAGACCATCTTCTGCATCAGTCGCGCCAGCATCAGCGACGTTCACAGCATCACCTGCACGTTGCGTTAATTCGGTGATAATACCGTAGATGTCTTTAGTGGATTCTTGAGTTCGCAGGGCAAGATTTCTTACCTCATCTGCAACCACGGCAAAGCCTCGCCCTTGCTCACCTGCACGAGCAGCCTCAATAGCGGCATTTAAGGCAAGTAAGTTGGTTTGGTCTGCAATCTGTTCAATTATTTGCGCGGCACTGGCGATATGTGAGGTTTGTTCTGACACTCCGCGCACAGAACTGCCAATCTGCTCTACCGTTAGTTTTAGCTTTTGAATCGAGTCGCGGGTAACATTCGCCACCTTAGTGCCTTTTACTGCAAGTTGGTTAGCAGTGTCTGCCTGCGTAGCGGTATCACTGACATGCTTAGATACTTCGGCAATAGTAGTCGACATTTCATTCATCGCAGTAGCCACCTGAATGGTTTCTGCTTGCTGACTTTCAATATCTTTTCTGGTTTTATCCGTTAACTCTGCGCCTTTCTCAGATTCATTAGCGACAACAAGCGCGGCACTTTCGATGCGGGTAATCACTGTTCCTAAATGCGCAAACTGACTTAAAATTGCAACTTTAAGCTTACCTAAATCACCAGTTTCATCAGTATAACTTTTTACCGCCAGTTCATCTGAAAATGAATGACCAAGCATATCATTCAGCGCATTAAGAGTTTTCTTTCTGCTTAATGATACCCAAATAGCAAAAATAATTACTGAGGCTAGTAGTACACCCTCCGAAATTTCTTTGAAACCGAAGCCGAATAAACCCGCACACAGGGCTATCGATAATACCAAGAAAGCATTCTCAAGCGATATGGGTAAAGTAGAGCGACTACTTTTTCCTGCATTAATATCACGATAAAGTTTAGTCGCCCGCTCCACGTCTTGTCTTGAGGGGCAGGAGCGAACTGATTCATAGCCTATTATTCTGCCGCTCTGTGTTACAGGCGTCACATACGCATCAACCCAATAATAGTCGCCATTTTTACAGCGGTTTTTGACCAGGCCCATCCAAGGCTTTCCCGCTTTCAAATAGTGCCACATTTTTTTGTACGCCTCTGGCGGCATATCAGGGTGCCTGACCATATTATGAGGCTGGCCAATCAGCTCGTGCTTTTGAAAGCCACTCACTTCAACAAAGTCATCATTACACTCAAGAATAGTCCCTTCAGTATCAGTCACTGATATAAGTTTAGTTGTACTTCCGAAAGTTTTCTCTCTGTCAGTAACCGGCAAGTTTTTTCGCATTTAGTGCCTTATTTATTATCTATACAAAAAAACTATTAATTAGCTGAGTATAATATTAACAGTATTCTTTATAAATAATAATGTTAATATTATCAAGCTATATGTCGAGGTTTTAAGCAGACTCAAGCGCATCCTGCATATCGATACCAAGATAACGCACTGTGCTTTCGATTTTCTTATGATCGAGTAAAAGCTGAATGGCGCGTAAGTTTTGTCTCGCTTGTACAGAATAGAAACCTTAGTTCTGCGCATGCTGTGAGTGCCATACAAACTGCTTTCTAAACCGATGGATGACACCCATTTATGGACTATGCGATCATAAGCACGGGTGCCAAGATGAGGCACAGCGTGTTTTCGTGAAGGAAATAAATAATCATCATATTTTAAATTTGCGAGAGTAATCCATTCGAGCAATGACTGGCGGGTGTGAGCGATGATTTCAAACATTACTGGGGTGCCAGTTTTCTGCTGAACAATACTGGCTCTCGTTAAAATTTCACCAGCTCGCATGACATCTAACACTTTTAAAGCGGCTAAATCACAACCTCGAAGCTTTGAGTCAATGGCCAGATTGAACAATGCCAGCTCTTTAGTGTTATTGGCAATTTCAAGTCTGGCACGTATAGACCACACTTATTGCTGACGAAGTGGTTCTTTTTGGCCGATGATTTTTCCTTTATTCCAAGGTATGCGACGAGCCATGATTTTTATCTCAAAAAGATTGGGCTTATGAGGTTATCGACCCGCTTGTATGAAATTTAACCGCTATTATTAAAGATAATTTACTGACACGAAGATGAGCATGACGGCTATCCCTTGAAAGCCGTCATTAATGTTTGTTGAGAGGAGTGTCTGCAATTGGCACATATGCGACTATCAGACTTGATTGAACACACTAACCTAATCTGATAGTTGAAGTTAAGACTTATCCGTTTGAATCTCCTTAATAGACCTTAGGCTAGTACAGCTTACTTTAGTATTGCGAATTTACGACCTGTGAGCATATGTTCAGGATCTAATGCATTAGGGTTGTAAGATGAGCTTTTAATTACTTCATAAATAACAATATCTTTAGCATCTTGTTCAAAAGGGTTTTTTAACTCCAGTGACTCTTTGTCATTAAAAAAGTCGAACTTTTCATAAGCAGTAATAAAATGTTTATTTTCAAGATACTCGTTACAACTCAATGCTAATTTTAAAGCCTCCAACAGTAGATGTTTAAGAGCTCGATTCTCACCTCGACATGCAGCAAACAACGCTATTGTGGTATTTTTACTTTCAAGCTTAGGAGGCTCATCAAATGGCATTTTCTTAGCTAGCCCCATTAAATATTGACGAAAGTACTTACTATCATTTTTTAAGCTAAAGTATTCAAGTTTTCTTTTTCTAACTAAGCGAGAAGCCCATTGTGGTTCTTCAGCTATTGTTGCAGCCCAAGGCATACCAACCAGTACTATTGGCACTTTGGCTTCTTCACTAATAAACTTTAACCCATTTGCGATTTGTTGCCGCTCTTGTATGCTTTTAAACTCTATTAACTCCTGAAACTCATTAATGATGAGTAACTCAACTTGAGCTTTAATTAAGCTTTCTACAAGCTTTTTAGTAAGGTCTGTTTTGTAGCCTCGCTTTTGAATTTGACTACTTCCAAATAGCTCCAGATCTGCCAGCATTTGAATTAAAGTAGCATCTAAGCCTTTCCCCCTAGATATACGACTTATTAAGACTGGCATAGTGTTTCGGCTATAATTCTGTGTAGCTAGAACTCTTTTTTTGTAGTGATTAATGGTATGGCTTTTTCCTACGCCTGTATCACCAATTAATAGCATACACTGTTGGTCTGACTGAAATTTACGGTTTAATCTTAATTCATCAAAGTCATTAAAAATTGTTTTAATTTGAGTATGCATAACGATGCAATCGCTAAAGTTGCGCAACTGTCCGATCTGTAATTCTGTTAAGGCATTCATTCAAATGCCTCTAAGTCATCATCCCAATCATCAAAAATATCGTTACTTATATTTTTTTGCACAGGGGCTGCACTTTTTTCAGAAACCTTAATAGTGCCCGTTCCTGTATTACTTACATCGGCTATTTGAGCCTGTTTTTTGACAGTTGTTATTTTTGCTTTAGTTTTTGATTCAATGAAAGCTTCTTGCTCTTGTTTTACTCGCTCATGAATAGCCATGCGAGCTTTAGCTAAGCCCAGACTATCTTTAGATTCCCTAATCATTTCTCTATTAATTTTTTTTATTGTTTTATGCTCATAGATACTTAAACCATCCGTATAGCCGGTAGGGTCTGTACACGGTACTTCTAGGTAGCTTTCCAGCTCTTCTAAATAAACATAAATTTTTGAAATGTCATCAGGGTCGACTTTAATCAGTTTTTTTACAGTTTCTTTTGTTTGCGGATAATGTTTACGATAATCAGCCAAAGCTGTTGAGTCATACATTAATTCTTGATATTTAAACCCATTTCTCGTTAAAGTTCTTGAGTCTGAGATGCGCATTAACATATCAAAGCGCACTTCATCTTCTTCACTCATAGTTAAAGGGGGGTATGCATCAAACCCTTGTTGCCAACGTTTAATTGGGATTCGAGTTTCACGTGAATTACTATCTTGATGATATACATCCACGATCCACCGGTGAAATTCTTCAACAAAAGTTGAGAAGCGCATAATTGCATCTTTCTCAGGTTTATATTCTTCTTTTTCTAAAATATTTGAAAATGTCTTCCCTGGTAATTCAGGTAAGAAATATTCATTAATCACCCCAAAAAAACGCTCTATAAAGGGTTTTAACCAAGGCTTGCGTACAGGGTTATATTGGATATTTACTCCTGCTGACTGACAAGCATGCTCTAGGTTTTTAGACCAAAACTCAGCACCATTATCTACAACTAAATTTTCAAATTTACCAAAGCAAGGCCAATCATTTTGTAGTTCTATATTCAGAGCATCAAGAGACTTTGGCTTAATCGCATGAGTAATAGCCTTAGCCGCAGATACATATGAAGGAGATTTATAGCTAAGATGAAAACCAAGAACACAGCCACTAAATACATCAATAAGTAATGTTAGGTAAGGTCTTCCTATAGGGATAAGTAACTCATCATCAAGTAGGATTAAATCAAGTGGTGTATGATCAATCTCTACACGCTCTAATATTCTTGTAGGGGGTACGTGCGCAGCGCAGTAAGCAAACCATTGATCTGCTTTAAATTTACCATGCCTTGCGACCGCTACTGCATATGGGGGTATTGCTTTGATTCTTTTATTAAAGGCATTGTAGGATATTATTGGAATCTTGCCTTCAACAATACTCTCATTTTCAATAACAATAAGGTCTTTATAGTACTGATATGCAGTTGCTACAGTAGGTCTTTTAGCATCTAAAAATCGTTCTAATGCTTTATCAAAAAACTTATCATCCCCTTCTATACGGTTGGTTCTGTTTCCCATTTTATGGTTTTTATCAGCAAGGGAGGCAATATCACCGTTGCTTTCGATGTATTTTTTACGCCAACGAGCAACAGTTCGCCAATTTGGCTGAACTTCGTCACTCCCTTTAAAAAGCTCATCTAAAATAGGATCTAAATTTCGTTGGGTCCACCCACGTGAAAGTTTTTTATCTATAGAACTAATTAGCTTATACCTTTGTAGCGCTTGGTTTTTAAAGGTATCTGGAAAGGTATCCAAATCACGCTTGATTAAGTTGGCATCATCTAATTTGACATATTGTTTGGGTGTTTGTGGCTTTAATGGAGTTAGTGATCCATCAAACTCATTAAAAAAGTCAGTCATAGTCTAGCCCATAAAGTTGGATTATTAGTTAAATTATCATGCCCTAGGTCAGCTTCAATCAGCCCTTTATGCATTAGCCCAAAGACGAAGGATCGTGTTTCACCAATAGGTAAACCAACCTGAGAGCTTATATCATTTAGCTTAATAGCCCCTGACTTATGAATGAAACTGAGCAACTCATTTTGAATGCTACTTATACCGTAAACACCTGAATATCGGTGTAATAATTTTAAGTTGTTTAATATTGGGTTTACCCTAATTTGCCTATCAGTCACGAGGATAAGATCAATTCCCATTTTTAATGATGCAGCCCTTTTGGCAGCAAACTTTGCTCTAAATAATGGAGAAGTGATTTTTGAGTAGGGTTTATATTCGTGGTATTTTTGGGTTTTATCTGTATATGAAATAAGTGTATCTGGTGTGTAAGGTAAGGTTTTACCCATAAACTCATATTTAAAGCCTTCAGGCTGACTTCCAAAGCTCTCTATCAAGTCGTTATATTCATGATGAAAACATACATCAAACTCTAATGTACTTTCACACATAATTACATTACTAACTTTAGTACTAGCAAATTTGAATACATTTTTATTCGGAGAAGGCTTTCTTAAGTTACGTATATACATGAGTAAAATAACCATTTTCATTAATTTAGTACGCATATTATACAAACAAAAATAACTATGTCACTCTATGGTTAAATAAAATAACAAGCAATTGATTATACTCAATTTAATTTTTAAACCTCACTTTTAAATGGGTTTTTATGTCAAAGTATGGTTTAATTATGTCACAGTATGGTTGTATTATGACAAGCTATGGTTTCAGCGACAAAAAAGTAGAAATTTGATAATGCATTAGAATAATATTTATTTATTCATCGCAGCTTTTACATATACGTCGAAGCGGTTTTTTTTCGTTTTAATTTGCATGCTAGGAGTTTTATCGTTTAAAAACGGGGCATAGTCGGGGCGCTTTACTACCACGCGCTTACTGGCAAGTGGGTAGGCAAATTCGAGTAAATCGTCGGCGTCGGTGTCGGCGCCTACTAAGTCTTGAAATACGCGCATTTCTTTTTTAACTAAGGCTGATTTTTCGCGATGCGGAAACATAGGATCTAAGTAAACTACATCTGGCATGCTTTCGCATTGAGCAAGTAAGGTATGGCTTGAGCCAAATATGAGGCTCATGTTTTGCTGCATCCACGGACCAATTTCAATGTCGTTGTATGCGCGCTGCAGACCATCGTATAAAAGTGCTGCAACTACGGGGTGGCGTTCGTGCAATATAACTTTACAACCAAGCGACGCTAATACAAAACCATCACGTCCTAGCCCTGCTGTAGCGTCGAGAACTACCGGAGTAGCCCCTTTATTTAAGCCTACTGCTTTGGCAATTGCTTGGCCTTTACCGCCGCCAAACTTTCGTCTGTGCGCTGCAGCGCCCGTAACAAAGTCAACGCTTATTGCGCCTAGTTTAGGCTCATCGGTTTTATATAAGCTCAGGCCTGTATCATCGTAATGCAGGCTAAAGCCACTGCTTTGATCTGCCCAATGGGCTAAGCCAAAACGTGTTTCTAACTCATTTAAATAAGGACGGCATTCTTTAAAGGCACACTTAATAACCACTCTACACTCCGACGATAAAATACTTTTTCAGTATATCAAGCGCCTTAGTTTAAAGCATTAAATTAGCAATGAAAGGAAAACAATAGTCTTGAATTTGAGAGTAATTAAAGTTCAAATGCTGTAAAAAAGCGCTCAGTTTTGCAATGAAAACTGAGCGCCATGTGCTTGTGTGTAGCTCAAAGTATATAGAGTTAACTTTATACTTTAGGCAGCAATACCGCTGTGGCGAAGAAGTGCGTCAACATTTGGCTCGCGGCCACGGAAGTTTTTAAATAATTCCATTGGCTCTTCGCTGCCGCCTTTTTCTAGGATGTGCTGCATAAATGCTCGCCCTGTTTCTGGGTTAAAAATGCCCTCTTCTTCAAATTTAGAATAAGCATCGGCAGAGAGTACTTCTGCCCATTTATACGAGTAATAACCTGCGCTATAACCACCGGCAAAAATATGGCTAAAGCCATGCTGAAAGCGGTTAAATTCTGGCGCTTTAATCACCGAGGTACGGCTACGAACGTCGTTAAGCACAGCTTGAATATTACATGGCTCACCGGCTACGTAGTCGTTATGTATTTTAAAGTCGAATAACGAAAACTCTAACTGACGCAGCATTTGCATGCCCGAGTTATAGTTTTTAGCCGCTAGTAACTTATCTAGTAGCTCTTTTGGTAGTGGCTCGCCGGTTTCGTAATGCCCTGAAATAAAGCTAAGTGCTTGCTCTTCGTAGCACCAGTTTTCTAAAAACTGACTTGGTAGCTCTACCGCATCCCATGCAACGCCGTTAATGCCTGCAACAGGAGCTGCATCTACCTGAGTTAGCATATGATGAATACCATGGCCAAACTCATGGAATAAAGTAGTTACTTCGTTATGAGTAAACAAGGCCGGCTTATCGCCTATTGCTTTGTTAAAGTTACAAACTAAATACGCCACTGGTGTTTGCAATTCGCCGCTAGCGCGTACTTTACGCCCCATACAGTCGTCCATCCATGCGCCACCGCGTTTATGATCGCGAGCATATAAGTCGAGATAAAAACGGCCACGTAGCGTATTACTGCTGTCGTATATTTCAAAAAAGCGTACATCTTTGTGGTAGCTGTCAAAATCACTGACTTCTTTTACACTAATGCCAAATAAACGGTTAACTGTTTCAAACAAACCACTTAATACTTTATTAGCTGGAAAATACGGGCGGAGTACTTCGTCTGAAATGGCGTATTTGTCTTGCTTAAGCTTTTCGCCGTAATAACCAAAATCCCACGCTGCTAGTTCGGTAATACCGTGTTTTTGCTCTGCGTAGGCTTGTAGCTCTGCAAGTTCTTGCTCTGCTTGTGGTTTTGATTTAGCCGCTAGGTCTTCTAAAAATGAGAATACTTGTGCAGGCGTCTCAGCCATTTTAGTGGCAAGTGACTTTTCAGCGTAGCTATTAAAGCCAAGCAGCTGTGCTAGTTCATGACGTAGCGCTAGCTCTTCGCTCATAATTGCTGAGTTATCAAATTCACCCGCATTAGGGCCTTGATCAGACGCACGTGTAGAAAACGCTGTGTATGTTTCTTCGCGTAATTCGCGATTATCGGCGTAGGTCATAATAGGTAAGTACGATGGAAAATCGAGCGTAAATACCCAGCCGTCTAATTCTTTACTTTTTGCGGTATCGGCAGCTAAAGCCAACGCCGACTCTGGTAAACCAGCCAGTTCACTTTCATCGGTAATGTGTTTATGCCAAGCCAATGTGGCATCCATAACATTGTTGCCAAATTTAGAGGCCAGCTCTGATAAACGCGCGCTAATTTCGCCATAACGTTTTTGCTGCGCGGGCTCTAGTGCAATACCCGATAATTTAAAATCGCGTAATGCATTAGTAATCGACTTTTGCTGAGCGGTAGTGAGGGTTTTAAATTCATCACTGTTATATAACGCGTTGTAAGCTGCAAACAAACCTTGATGCTGCCCTACAAAAGTTGAGTACTCAGAAATAAGTGGTAAACATTGCTCGTATTGCTCACGTAGTTCGTCGTTATTCATTACTGAGTTTAAATGCGATACCGGCGAAAACATCCGTGATAATTTATCATCGGCTTCTTCTAGTGGCAGTACTAAATCGTTCCAAGTGTATGATTTTTTAGCAAGCACATCTTCAATGGCTTGGCGGCACTGCTCAATCCCGTGCTTTAGTGCTGGCACTACGTGCTCTGGCTTTATTTTTGAAAATGGCGGTAAGCCTTCAAGCCCAATTAATGGGTTAGTGTTTGCATTGGTCATATTTATCTCAAATTTGTGCATTATAAGCATTAAAGTTGGGGCAAAGTGACTAAATACAAGAGCATTTAAGCTTATGCTGATCGCAATAAGATCTTTTTCGTTTATACAGGGTGTATGGTAATTTTACCTATGCTGATTAAGTGATTTGCCTTGAGCATATGCTATCATCGGCACAATACAGTTAAATAAACTTTGAGGATTAAACATGGCTCAGCATTTTGATTATATTGCAATTGGCGGTGGTAGCGGCGGTATTGCGTCGGCAAACCGTGCGGCAATGCGTGGCGCTAAAGTAGCACTTATTGAAGCAAAACATATGGGTGGCACATGTGTAAACGTAGGGTGTGTGCCTAAAAAAGTAATGTGGCATGGTGCTCAAGTTGCTGAAGCAATTAATTTATATGCGCCTGATTACGGCTTTAATGTTGAAGTAAAAGGTTTTGATTGGGGCAAATTAGTAGAAAGCCGCGAAGCCTACATTGGCCGAATCCATAAAGGTTACGATAATGGCCTTGCAAACAACGGCGTTACCGTAATTAAAGGTTTTGCTAAATTTGTAGATAATAAAACAGTTGAAGTAGATGGTGAGCATTATACTGCTGATCATATTTTAATTGCTGTTGGCGGTCGTCCAAGCATTCCAAACATTGAAGGTGCTGAGCACGGCATTGACTCTAATGGCTTTTTTGAGCTTAAAGAGCAACCTAAACGCGTTGCTGTTATTGGCGCAGGTTACATTGCTGTAGAGCTTGCAGGCGTACTACATAGCTTGGGCACTGACACGCATTTATTTGTGCGTAAACACGCACCACTGCGTAACTTTGACCCATATATAATCGATACGCTAGTTGAAGTAATGGCAAAAGAAGGCCCTACGCTGCATACCGAATCTGTACCACATAAATTGGTTAAAGAAGACGACGGCTCAGTAACCTTGCATTTAGATAATGGTAAAAGCCATAACGTAGACCAAGTAATTTGGGCTATTGGCCGCGAGCCAACCACAAATGCAATTAATATTGCTGCAGCAGGCGTAGAAGTTAACAGCAAAGGTTTTGTTAAAGTAGACGAGTACCAAAATACCACAGCTAAAAACGTATACGCTGTGGGCGACATTATCGAAAACGGCATTGAGCTTACCCCAGTAGCAGTTAAAGCTGGGCGTACTTTATCTGAGCGCTTATTTAATAAAGAACTGCCAGATGATTTAAAAATGGATTACAGCTTAGTTCCTACAGTAGTATTTAGTCACCCACCCATTGGTACTATTGGCTTAACAGAGCAAGAAGCTATATCGCAATACGGTGCAGAAAACGTAAAAGTATACCAATCAGCTTTTGCCGCTATGTATACCGCGGTTACGCAACATCGCCAACCTTGTAAAATGAAGCTAGTGTGCGCAGGTCCAGATGAAAAAGTGGTCGGCTTACATGGTATAGGTTTTGCTGTAGACGAAATGATTCAAGGTTTTGCTGTCGCCATGAAAATGGGCGCTACTAAAGCTGACTTTGATGCTGTGGTTGCTATACACCCGACTGGCTCGGAAGAATTTGTAACAATGCGCTAAGTATCGACTTTAAACTACAAAAGGCCTTTACTATTTATTTAGTAAGGGCTTTTTTATCATTTGAGCCGAAAAACTCCGTCCTTTAGGTCGGGGATGTAAGGTTTTAGCGCAACGCGCTAACAATAGAGC
>NZ_JAATTW010000079.1:0-9543 GCF_013414205.1 Pseudoalteromonas sp. MIP2626 | reverse complement strand
GCGCCTTTCACCACCACCTAAATTAACTCGCTTTGGCTCATTAGATTTAGATGGAGCACTTGGCGCTATTGGGTAGATTTGGTGTCAATAAGCGCTGGGGTAACGGGGCAGAGGCAACATTATTTGCATCACTCAGGGCGCGTAAATATGAGCAGTATAGTGCTTTATTGGCACATAAGCGTAAAGATCTTGAACAAAATTACACACTGATTGTAAGCATGCCAAGTCTAGCCGTATTTAGCATGACACCAGTTTTTACCTTAAATCATATAACAGTAAACAGTAATGTTGATTGGTTATACAGTTACGATAAAAATACGGTGAGTTTAAAGTTCGAAAAAATATTTTGAGCTTTAACGCTTGTCACAAGCAGAAAAATTAATTAAGCGCTACTTTAAGGTTTCATTACTTTTAATTCAAGCCTAGATTCAAATTGTAAGTGCATAACTTGTTTTTGCTAGATTAAGTGGTCAGTTGCCTAATTCCTGTTGTATAAAATCGACAAAAACTCTTGTCTTTGTGGGCAAATAACGACGATTTGAATAAAGCGCGCATAAATGTAATGGAGCCGCTGGTTGCTCAAACTCAACCTCTATTAAACGTCCGTCAGTAATACTGGACTGGCAGGCTTCTCTAGATAAAATAGCAAAGCCAACACCAGAAATTGCAGCATGCAAGGCCATCTCACCGCTGTTGACACGATAGTTTCCATTCACCGTGATTGTCTCGAATCCCCCCTTTATATTGACGAATTGCCAAGGGACACCTTTTAGTGCACTTACCGTCGTAATACAGGGTAATTTTTTAAATTGGTCAATATGAGTGGGTGTGCCCCAACGTTTAATAACCGAGGGGGCAGCAACGATGGTACAGGGGATAGTGGCTAGGTTACGGGCTATATAATCACTGTCATCCATCTGTCCACGGGTAATGATAATGGCTAGATCTAAATCTTCTCGTAGTGATTCGAGGCCCGACAAATTCGTGATACAGCTAAGCTCTATATCTGGGTACTGATTGGCAAAATTGGCAATAATAGTCCCCAGTGTTGCAGGTCCAATTTCGTTTGGAATACAGATACGTAATGGACCTTTAATTTGAACTTGCCGTGACGTTAACTCGACTTCTGTTTGTTCCAACAACTCCAGTAATGGCTTTGATCGCGCATAGAGTAGTTGGCCTAACTGAGTCAATTTCATGTGTCGGGTACTGCGCTCAATAAGCTGAAGATTCAGTTTTTTTTCTAACTGAGAAATACAGCGACTTACGTTTGATGTGGGCATTTTAAGGGCTTTAGATGCTCCGACAAAACTTTCCTTTTCCACCACCGCAATGAAAATTTTTAAGGTTCTGAAATCTAGAGCAGTATGCATACATTATCCCAGTATTGATAATAGAGATTGCTAATTGTACCTACTAGTGCTCAATATTGATAGCGGTTAAGCTGTATGCATCTTTAATCTATAGGTCGCCGATGATGCCACTAGCTAAACATAAATTTAAATATAGAGCCCTAATTCAAATAGCGGTTGTAACATCATTCATCCAGTTTACGAATGCACTAGAGTACATGGTGTTCAACACTATTTTTACTTTTATGGCAGGGGATTTCTCAGTTCCTGTATCATTCTCAGGCTATGTATCCGGTGTTTATACATTCGGTGCAGTCCTTTCCGGAGTTTTTGCTTTTTATTGGTTAGACCGGTTTAATAAAAAGCGTTTTTTAATCATAAATATGGCGTTACTAGGCACGCTGACACTTCTGATTACGCTCACTACCAATTTTGGTGTCCTTCTGATACTACGATTCTGCGCAGGGTTGGTTGGAGGGACGACGATGGGGGCAAGTATCAGCTTATTGATTAACTGCACTCCGATCAACTTGCGTGGCAAAATGCTGGCAACGGTGATTGCATCATTTTCGGTGGTAAGCATTGTAGGAATGCCCATGATATTGTTCTTGTGCACACATTATGGCTGGCATGTCGCCTTGGGGTTAATTTGTGCATTTTGTCTGTTGGCGTTGCCATTGATCGTATTTATCATTCCCAAAGATTCTGTCCACTCAGAGACTAAGAACAGACTGTCTCTCGATGCTGACACTTTACTATTTGCCTCAAGTAATGCACTGGTACAGTTCAGTCCGATGCTGATTATTCCCATTTTAGTGCCATTAATGACGCAGCAGTTAGGCGTGCCGCAAAACTTGTTGCCCTGGTTGTTCTTCACGGGAGGTATCGCAGGTTACCTATCTACAAAGATAACTGGCTCATTAATCTCACATTATTCCACTCCGCTTTTGGCTATAGGTTCAACCGCAGTTTTTATGCTGAGTTTGTTAATCCTCGCCATGAACTATCAGAATGCGACACTGTTCATCATCTTATTTCTCGGTACATCGTACAGTCGCTTGGTCTCATCTTCGACTATTGCGATTCAGTTCCCTGATGATAAGCAACGAGCTGGGTTCGTTTCATTGCAAACTTCAATTATGTATCTGGTAACAACCATTGCATTCTTTCTTTCTCCTCTGCTGATACCCAACGACGACATGACGCTACAGAACCTGGACAGATTGCTTATGATATGTGCAATAGCCGCATCAGGGTTTCCAATTATTGTGTTTATCTTGCAAAAGAAACTAACTAAAAACTTTCGCTTGTTAGAAAGAACATCCTAATCGCCAGCCTTCCCTATGGATGTAAAGAAGAAGATGCTGTTACTACGGCTTCTATTGCGCCAACAACAACTCAACACCTTTCTGCGAATAGAATTGGGGATGGAGAGTTAAAGGATAAATGTGTTGTGGACTTTGTAGAATTTATTAATATGACAAAGTCCCAGTTTCAAACTATTTTGTCATTTTTTGATTTTTCTCTAACTCACTAAGCGACATTCAATTTAGATCTATTTTGTCACTTTCCCCCAAATAACCCTCAAAATTCCCCATTTCTACCTCTCCCAGTTTCCAACTATTTTGTCCGTCTACAATTATGAATAGGTACAACTCTTGAACTAATTGCGAATGAAATGTATTATCATTACCATTAGGTTGTTTGGAGTAATACTAAGTGATGGTGATCAATCCTGCTAATATCGCGTGCGTTGATGATATGTATAGAAAACACAATAATTGGCTGTCCATTTATATTCAACGTCGATTAGGATGCTTAGAAGTAACTGCTGATTTAGTACAAGATACTTATTTGCGTATTCTAACAAAAGCATCATTACCAGATATAAAAGATTCCCGTCGCTATTTAACTCATATCGCAAAAGGGTTAGTCATCGATTTGTACCGAAGACGCAATATTGAAGCGGCTTACTTAGAACTAATAGCGAATGATCCACTTACTTCGTCTGAATCTCCAGAGTCTCATCTTATTATGGTTGAGGCATTAAATGAGATTGATATGCTTCTACGGCAACTTCCGGAAAAAGTACGCCAAGCATTACTTATGCGTCAACTCGAAAATATGAGCTATAAACAAATTGCAGCAAAATTAAAGGTGTCAGTATCATCGGTAGAAAAGTACATTGCTAAAGCTTTGCAAAGTTGTTTAATAGTTAATATTGAGATGCAGTCTTGACTATGGAAAAAATTTCTTCAAATACTATTCAACAGGCTGCGATATGGATGGCAAGATTATGGGCTGACGATGTTAATCAACAAGATGAAATTGCTTTTCAGACTTGGTATGAAGAAAAACCTGAGCATGCTTTAGCATGGCAACAACTGGAGTTATTACAAGAAAAATTTCATAAAGTCCCGCAATCTGAGCTTAGTCGGAAAGTATTAATAAGTCAGGAAAAAGGATTGTCGCGTCGACATCTACTTTTATTAGGACTTTTTACTTTAGGGAATCTGAGTTTAATTTTTTCTGGCTTGGCAGGGCACCCTGGCAGGCGTGAATATGTTACTGCCGTAGGTGAAATAAAAACAGTTACTCTAAGCGATGGAACAGTAATGTCAATGAATACAGATACAAGTGTCTATGTTGACTTTGAACAATCAGAACGTAGGTTGTATTTGTTGAAAGGTGAAATTATGATTTCTAGTGCACAGGACATAAAACCTTTTTATGTAACGACGCGTGATGGCAAAGTGGTACCAATTGGAACTTATTTTA
Organism: Pseudoalteromonas sp. MIP2626; assembly: GCF_013414205.1. Lineage (NCBI taxonomy): Bacteria > Pseudomonadati > Pseudomonadota > Gammaproteobacteria > Alteromonadales > Pseudoalteromonadaceae > Pseudoalteromonas > Pseudoalteromonas sp. MIP2626. The sequence goes on along the minus strand of NZ_JAATTW010000079.1, from coordinate 5,413 downwards.
TAGTAAATCAACGTGAGCAAGAAACCATAGTGAGCGTGTATGAGGGAGTTGTGGAGTTACGGCCAATGAGAAGCATACAGTTTGTGCAATTAAAAGCGATGCAGCAAGCTGCTTTTAATACTAAGGGGACTATGCCGATCCAGCAATTATCGACTAGTCGAGCATTATGGCTGGAGCATAAAATACAAGCAACCAACAGTAAATTAACTGATTTTATAATCGAACTCGCTAGATACCACCGTGGTGTTATCAATGTGGCGCCAGAGCTTGCTAAATATAAAGTAACAGGTATTTTTTCAATAACGAATATAGATAAAACCCTACATCATCTTAGTGAAATTTTGCCGATAGAAATTACTTACTATTTTAAACGTTGGATATATATTAAGGAAAAGCCTAAAAATCTACATTAAAACCTTGGTCTAAGTTGAGTGTTAATATTGTATCTGGTCATAAAATTATCTATCCAACTATCATAGGTCGTGTTTATATTAATGCAGAAGCTAGGTTTTGATTTAATGATTATTAGTTGTTATTGTAGTAATTACTGTTGTACCTCCAGTCACTCAATTAATAGGCATTGATGCTTCCCAAAAAAATAATATTTTATATTACGGTAGAGGGCGTGAAATTACATAATATGCACATATCATTAAAAATAGTGCCACAACACTAGCCAGCAATAAAGAGGGTTGCCCCCCTAAATAAAACAAAATATAGCCAACGGACATGCCGAGACTTGCGATTATCTTTACTGGTTTAGAAATAGTGCCATGCGTTTGCCAATTGGTGAGAGTTTCCCCAAAACGAGGATGATTAAGTAGCAGGTACTCAAAACGCTTTGATGAGCGGCTAAAACAAAAAACTGCACCAATCAAAAAAACAGTTGTAGGCATAATAGGTAAAAATAAACCTATTATGCCTACTCCGGTTAATAAAAATCCACTTACCAAGTATGTTATTTTTTTTAAGTTACCAGCAATTATTTGCGGGCTAGTTTTATTTATGAATTTCATAATTTACCATTTCGTTTTTGCCAGCTCATACAAATAGTTACACTACACGTTATTCAAATACACTATCAACGGTACTACGTACTAGGCTAAAAGCATCCCGGGCACCATCAATGACAAGGCTTTGCTGTTCATACGTGAGCTCAATAGTATTTAAAGCGGTTGTAAATACTTTCCATGACTGTCCGCGACCAATCGCTGCTGGAGCCAAATGAGTGGCACCAAACTCTTCTGATAGGCCAATACGTTTTGCTGCTTTTAATAAATACTCGGCACCTAAGTTAGATCCTTCAGATACATAAAGCCAACCAAGAGAAGCTGGGTAGTCAATGTTTGGCAAATTATTCTCGGCTTTCATATCATTAATATCGGCATTTAAATCTAAATAATCTTTTTTAAGATAACTAAGACGCGCTCGTTCAGGTAAATCCGTAAATAAACATAGCAGCTTAGGATCACAATAGAGAGGCGCTATGGCTAAATGAAAACGATACTGTACCGCTAAAAATAAAGCGTAACGGCCTAAGTCTGTAAAAGGTCGTTTTGTCATAATCATCTTATCTAAGCTGTCATGTGTGGTTGTGGTGTCGAGCTTTAGCCTTTGGGCCAGAGTGAGTATTTTAGCTTCTTCGTTAACGTGTAACTCTTCAATCATGGTCTATCCTTTAGTATTAACTATTTATCATGTAATTAGTAATGGTTATATAAACACAGCGATATCGCTGTTAATGAATAAAAAACGCAACAGGAACGGCCATGCTAATTGGGTCCCCTGTTACTGTGTTAGGAGGTGCAGGCAAAGGCTCTGCACGTCTAACTAATTCGATGACCTCTTGATCTAATGTAGCTATTCCACTGGGCTTAAATAGGGTGACATCCAGTACATTCCCCTCTCTGTCCATGGTAAAGCTTACCCACGGAATACCTTGTTGACCCCGTAATTTAGCCATTCGTGGGTAACGTTTTTTCCTTTCTAAATGTAGCTGTAACGCACTTTGCCAAAGTTGTTTAGCCGAACTTTCATGTTCACTCAAAGCACCTTTTACAGGGCCAGATGCCACTTTGGCTTCTTTTACTGGTAACGCAGCAGGTGCACTCGTTTGATCTACGTATTGTTCACTCGCCCCCGTTGCCGTTGTGCTATTAGGTTGTGACTTCGGCACAACGTCTATTTTTTTCTCAGTGGTTCTTTTTAATGGTTTACTTGGCGCAGGCTTAATTAGTTTGTCTTTAATGGTAAAGTCAGACTTACTTTCTATAATTGGCTTTACTAAAGCCTCTATTTTTGTAGTCTCAGGTTCACTGCGCTGCTGTTTCATTGGCGTTGATTCTTGTTGCTTTGGCCCAACAGGTAGCGCTAATTGTTCAGACTTTGGTGCAGCAACAATGCTTACCTCAAAGACCTGTGGGGATGCTTGGATAGGCACATTGTTATTATGTTCTTTTGGTAATAAAAAATAACCAGCAATAGCAAAGTGTAAAATAACAGCCCCTAAAATAGCGATAATTACTTGCCATGATACTAAGCGAGAAGCTTTCTCAGTGGTGCCTATAAACATACTCACTGGGCAACGTCCGTTTCGTGTTTTAAGCCCACTAGCGCCACTTTTGAGTAGCCTGCTTTGGTTAATTGATTCATTAATACCATAAACTGCCCATATTCAACTTTGCTATCAGCACGCAATAAAATACGTTGCTCAATTTCAATTCCATACTGCTTTAGTTCTTGAGCCAAATTTTGTTGTTGAATGACATCGCCCTCACCAAATATTAAGGTTAAGTCTTCTTGTAACGTTAGATAGGTAGGATCGTCATTCTCTGGATGCGCTGGGGCTGCAACTGCAGGAAGTTTAACGGGCACGCTCACTGTAGCAAGGGGGGCTGCGACCATAAAAATAATCAGCAATACCAACATCACATCAATAAAAGGGGTAACGTTAATTTCATGCTGTTCATCTAAACTATCGTTATCGGTATTTTTAGTAGTAAATGTCATTATTTAAGACTCTTTAGATACGATGTTAACAGGGCTTTTATCATCATTAAGTAAGATAGCTAAAGGCTTTGCTTGAGGGTTTTTTCTATCAAGATCACGACTAATTAGTATCATGGTGGCAGTAAGAATGTCAGTCAACATAGCTTTATAACTGCCAATCGAACGAGAAAAATGGTTATACATAACAACAGCTGGAATTGCTGCAACTAAACCCAAAGCGGTTGCAAGTAGTGCTTCGGCAATACCTGGTGCGACTACGGCAAGGTTCGTTGTTTGTGTTTTAGCAATGCCAATAAAGCTGTTCATAATGCCCCAAACAGTACCAAACAAACCAACAAATGGTGCTACAGACCCAATAGTTGCCAGTACACCAGTGCCTAGATTCACATTTGCAGATATAGATGCTTGTACGCGTTCTAAACGAGCTACTAAGCGCTCTTTTAATGCTTCGTCTGTAGTCGGCCCTGCAGCACTAAGATGTAACTCATGTTGAGTTGCCGTTAAAAATATTAGCGCTTCGCTTTTTTGTTGTGTTAAATCATGGCTCGCCTCTGAAAAGCTTGTGCTTTGGAGTAAATGTGTAAGTAATTTTTTACTGTGCCGTTTGGCAATATTTAGCTGTATAGATTTAAATATACAGATAGCCCATGATATTAATGATGCAATAAGCAGCCCTATAATTACACTTTTCACTACAATATCAGCGGCTTTGTACATTCCCCAAGGAGATAGGTCATGTGCTTCAAAAGTGGCTTCACCAATTTTATGCTCTACATTAGTTACGTTAATGGCCTCATCACTAGATGGTGTAATAGATGGTTGTTCGACGACTGATGAAGTAGCTACTATCTCACTTGTTACTATTGATAGAGGTACCTCAGCGGCGTGTATTGTCATAGACAATTGTACAATTCCAATACTTAGCAGGGATAATAACAATATAGCTTTTGTAAACATTTTGATTCCTTATCTTTTTTAATATGGCCCACAAACTCAGCTGTGTATTAGCAACAAGCAATATTAAAGTATGCATCTGATGGGTTACTTTATTAGTTATATAACTAGATGCCGAACGAGAATCGGTTTTCATCAATTAATAACAAAATTATTTTAATTAAACTTTACTGAACATTATAACTAACCATTGAATGAGAATGAAAATCATTTATAGTGTTGGCTGATATGCTACAGGAAGACCAAAATTTTGACCAGAAATACCGCTAATTCAGTAGGGTTTAATACGCTTTATCAGGAACACCATGAGTGGCTTGTTCGCTGGATTGCGCGTCGTACCTATAGCACTGACACTGATAGTGCACAAGATCTTGCTCAAGATACGTTTATACGTTTATTAAATAAAACTTCTTTATACAGCGAAATACGTAGCCCAAGAGCATGGCTTACAAAAGTTGCTGGTAACTTAGTAACCGATGACATACGGCGCAAGATTTTAGAAAAGAACTATGTAGATTTTTTAGAAAGCATGCCAGAAACAGCCTATTTCTCACCGGAAGAGCAATTTCAGTTATTGAGGCTATTAGAACAAATAGACCGGTTATTAAGTGGTTTAAGGCCAATTGAAAAAACAGCATTCTTAATGGTTAGACTAGATGGGCTCAGCTATAAAGAAGTGGCAAAACAACTCGATGTAAGCTTATCATCTATTGAAAAGTACATCGCTAAAGCCATGTTTGAGTGTTATACCCTCACTTATTCGGATTAAAAGTAATAGATGGATACTACTGTTGTGCAAAAAGCAAAATACATGCTGTTACCAGATCAAATTGTGCAACAAGCGATTGCTTGGTGTATTTGTTTCGAGTCAGGCAACGCAAAATCTAAAGATCTTGATGAGTACCAACGTTGGCGCTTAGCTGATCCTATGCACGAACTGGCATGGCAGCGGATTGAGTTATTAGAATCAACATTTTCAGGCGCGACACAAAAAAGCGCCTGCATCGTTCATTCAACGTTACAAAAAACAGATCGTGACATACAGAGCATGAGCCGCCGCCAAGCATTAAAGAAAATAGCAGGTACCACTCTTACTTTAGCAAGTGTTAGTTGGTTAGCTGATAAACAAGGCGCTTGGCAATACCTTAACGCAGATTATGCAACCACTAATCAACGTGAACTTTTTACGTTAGCCGATAACAGTCAGCTTTGGCTTAATAGTGGCAGTACCGTTGAGCTTAATTTTAACAACCAAAATAAACACATTCATTTAACGCGTGGAGAAATGCAATACACCGCCTCAGTTAGCGCACAGCCGCTCCAAATAAAACTTAATCATGGAGTGCTAATAAGTGATAGTAAAGTAAGCGCGCATTTAAGCAGTGCGCTTAGCTATAATCGAAGTCTAGCTGCACATTCCACGGCATTAGGTCGGTAAAATCATCATCAC
>NZ_JAATTW010000078.1:0-10851 GCF_013414205.1 Pseudoalteromonas sp. MIP2626 | reverse complement strand
CCTCAGGTTAATATGCTGAGTAAATTATGCATAGGTGCCATTAACATTGGTATGTGGGGCTAATTACGCGCTTACTTTTCAATCAGCCTGATTCTGAGCATGTTAGTGCTATCTTATTTAGCAATGCAGCAACTATTACAAAGTTTAATCGTATGGGTAAGCTCGCTGGTATGGGGGGGAAGATATTAAAATCTTGAGGGATGGCACTCGGTTTAATCCTGATCCAGAGGCTTTTGCTGGCATACCTTTCCATGAAGATGTAGATTCGCCTGAGTATACGGAATCATGGTCAGAGAGTTTGGTAATATACCATAATCCAAATGCCTTGCATCCTGTTGACCCTAATAACTTTCCAGACATTTCACATATATTTTCGTGCGATGAAAATGGGGAACAAGGTTTCTATCAGCCATACGATGTGTTGAATTCAACCTCATTCGTTATTTCTACAAAGGAACCGATTCCTGAGTTAGCAAAAATATAACAAACGCTTTATAGCAGGCTTGCGCTCCTTCGTCGCTAATTTTAGCCTGCTATTTTACGCCGGTTAAGCGAAGCGTTACCAATGTCCGGTTATGGCACATAGCTGCCGAAAAACTAGCCCAGAAAACTCTAAACTTTATTATCTTGGTTTCATACTTTAGTTTAATTTTAACTTTTTAATATCAACCCAGCAGATATATGAGCGTGAGTCAGGCTAGATACTGTTGATTTATTCAGCCTGAATAACTACAAATAAAAAACACTAAAGACTTTAAAAACAATAACTTAAAACAAAATCTCCGTTGAGGAACCTAAAAGGTATTCACTCATAAATTAGCTATGACTGAATACCTTTATTATTAAAGCGAGTCTTGCAACACTTTAGCAATAGCCTGGTCTAAAGTATCTTGTACTTCTTTTGTTAGCTGTGAAAACTCATAAGCGAATTTTCTACCTTTAACGCGCTTACGTGCATAGGTATTCTTTTTGCTAAAATTTGCAAGTGGAGTAACGATAGCCTGCTCGGTTGGCTTAGGTTTGTATGTTTTAATAGCGTCTGTAACTATTTTTAATACAGCTTCTTTATAATCGTCTTGAACTAATTCACTATTGATATTAATTATATTGCTTTCTATATCCTTTATAAATTCATTTACGTTTTCACCTAACGTTTTTTGTACTGTATTTAATACTTTGTAGTCTGAGTGTGACAATAAAGAAATATCCGGAAACAGCTCAATAATAGCACTATCGATAGAGGCAGCAGTTAGCGCCTTACTTACCTTGGCTTGGCTTAAGCCCATTTCTTCAGCTAATTCAGATTGCGTGAGTTTTTTATTATATTTTTTTTCATAAAGCTGACTTTCTAACTGACAACGCATACCTATTTCACGTAAGTTGTGCTCTTTACTAACTTGCAGCTGCTTAGCTAATGCTTTAGCGTCACCAGAGCTAATATCGTCATCTGTGACTAATATTTTAAATGAGTTAATTTTACCTGCTTCAAGCAAAAACCTAGCTCTACGCCTGGAGCCATCTAGCAGATCAATTACGCCATTAACTCTTCGGCCTATAGCTGGATAATATTGTTGTATACATAATGAGTCTAGATCTTGAAGGGATTCTTTGGTTAGACCAGATTGATCTCGACCATTCACTTCAAATGTGACCGAAGTAAGCTCTTTAACTTGCTGATAACTTAATGTAATAGGAACAAATTGCGCTATTTTTCCTGATTTTAACTTCCAGGATACACTCTCTCCAACATTACTTATCCCTAGATGGGTTTGTAATACATCCATTAGTGATAATTTAGAACCAGTGATCTCTGCTTTTAATTGCTTTGCTAGCGACTCTATATTACTTTTCTGTCCTGACTCGATTGCATCTTGCGCTCCGACTGCATTGCCAAGTGGTGATCTTATTCCACGTTTTCTAGCCATGATTTTACTCCTGCTCCTGCTCTTGCTTACGCCATACATTCACAATATCGCGCTGTAGTTGACTTGTTACTTCATAAGCATTTTGCTGTGCCACTTGGTATGACATTTTACTTTTTGGGTACTCACTTTTAGACATATCAAACACCGTTGATAATAAAGATGATGCCTGCCTTACAGCTTCACTATTTTTAAATTCTTTAGAGTATAAATAAGGTGAAAAGCTACCATTAAGGCTATTGAGTAACTCCGTTGTTGTTGAACTGTCTTTATGATTTGTAATAAGTATTTTCATGAAGTCATACCCCTGATGCTTAGCATTATTCAATAATCCCCAGACTTGCGGTATATATGAAAAATAAGAACACGTTGCATCTATGTCATTTTCTGTAATTGATAGTGGAAAAAGTACACTGGTTGCGGCGAAGTAAGCGTTATACGTTGCATAGCCTAATGATGGAGGGGTATCTATTATGATAATATCGAATTCATCTTCAACTTCATTTAAAATCTTACTCAAAATAGAGTAGGGCGAACTTAGAGACTTATTAAATACGCCTTCATGAAACCACCCCTCAATACCACGATCTGATTGTGAGGCAGGTAAAATACGGAGGTTTGGAATTGTAGTAGGTAAAAAGGCACTTGAAATAGCTTCTTTTTTAGTTTCATTTTCGTCTAATTCATAGTTTCCCATGATCAGATCGCCTACAGATAAACAACCTTCTTGTGCTGATTCAGGGGCGTAATACATTGATAGTGTAGCTTGTCCATCCATATCAATAAGGCCTACGCGATACTCTTGATGAAACTCAGTAGCTAGTCCTGAACCTATTGTTGCACTTGACACTGTTTTACCAACACCACCTTTTTGATTCTGAATCACTATAATCTGTGCTTTCTGCTTATCACTACGTTTGAACTTAGGTTCTTTACGTAATTCAACAGAGAGCGAATCTCTTACTTTATAAATTTCTTCGATGTCAATTGACCACTGTGCATCTTCGTGTCTACGTGGGTCAATACCCAGTGAAGCGCAATACCTATCTAAAGTTTTTACATCAATATCTAAATATATAGATGCTTCAGCTCGCGTAAAACTTCTAAGCTCCTTACGATGATTTACTAAAAGCCTCTGATTGCGTCTTTTTATATAGCGATCAGCGCCTTCCTTTAAATCTTGAAAAATGTGAGTAGTCTTTTCAATGGTCATAGATGAATCCCTTTTTATTTAAAACAAGTGTATCCCTTGTTTTTTGAGTTGTCCATGCATTTTAGAGGTATTTGATTTTTTTAGTTTTATAATTTGAGTTATTCATATTGAATAATTACCAAAAAAGAAGCCGTAGGTGTTGGCAAATGTGGCTTGTAGGTAAAATACAACTTGAGGAATATTTTTATCGTTATTTTAAAAAATGACTATTGAAATACAAGCTCCCCTCATCATCGAAATATAAGCTAATTAGAGAGTATATTTTAATGTCTAATATGTGTAATCTAGTAAAAACACCAAGAATATGTCATCAACTAGCAAATACAGTCTCGACATTGGAAGAAGAAATGAGTATCGATGAGAAAAAGAAAGTAGTTTCAAGGGATTCTCTTCCTAAACACATAAAAAAGAGCCATCAGATAGTATTTAGTCGCCAAGATTTATCTGCCCGTGAAGCAGATATATTTGCACTCATGATTGCAACTATGAAAGAAAGTGATTGGGTTGGAACAACCCCTAAATACGAGTTTTCAGCATCTCAGCTCTCCAATTGGCTCAATATAGCGCCAAAACATATAGCGACATACCTTAACCCTGTAGCTATGCGGCTATCACGATATAGCGTTGGTATAAAAACTGAAGATGGTAATGGAGAAATTGAATTTGACTATAAACCAATATTTAAAAATATAAGCTATAAAAACCGCACATTTACAATGATACCTAATGATCTTCTGAAGTCTGAGTTTATAGAGTATAAGCAAGGATTTGCGCTGATCAATACCACAAGCTTTTTATGCATAAAACAGGAATACGCAAAGCGACTCTATGAAATACTTAGTAGGTTTAAAGAGCCCGGCTACGAAATGCACTTGATTAAGCTTGATGAACTAAAAGGTTTATTTGGTCTATATGATGAAAAAGGGAATTTAAAATCAGATAAATTATCTTTTAAAAATAATGGGGTTTTTATGCAGAGATGCATTAGAAGCAGCATTGATATTCTCAAGGCCAATCCGACAACAAATAAAGAACTATTATTTTATGAAAGTGCTAATGGTGAAGTTGGCTACGAATTAAAAAAACAAGGCAACAAAATCATAGCTATCAAATTCCTTATGAGTTGGATAACAAAAGGCAATATTGAGGAATTTAATGAACGCGATGCTATTTCTACTATTAAAAAGCTAGAGCTTAAAAGGCAGCAATTAAAGTCTGAAGGCAATGGTAAAAAATTATCAACTGCAGAACTTAAACTGTTACTTTCTGCATACAATTACACTGGTAATGAGGATCTATCTAATAAAATAGCTACAACCTTGATTGAAAGGCGTAATAACCGCGCAGAACAAGCATCCAGCAAAGAAGAAATTGATATTGCGAATAAACTGACTATAGATAATTTAGATATTCCATATTAAAAAGCATATTACATATTTTTGGTATGTACTCTTAATAACACCAAAAATATGTAATGTAGCTCATATAAAATATGCTCACATAGACCTATTTTTAATAACTTCCCATAAAATACGACGAATATAGCCCTACAAATAAATAAAACACCAATAATATGTTACGTACATGCAAAGATATAACCCTCAACACCAAAAATATGTTACGTACATACGAAGATACAAGCTCTCAACACCAAAAATATGTTACGTACATGCAAAGATATAACCCTCAACACCAAAAATATGTTACGTACATACAAAGATACAAGCTCTCAACACCAAAAATATGTTACGCATATACACAAATACAAACTTTCAATCTCAGAATTGTATTAAATATATTAAAAAAGAGCTTAATCTATCATTTTGCATGCTAGCAATGAGACATATACTATAAAAATAGTGTATGTCGTCAGAACCTTATTCTAAAAAAGAACACCAAATATATGTAATCTAAACACCAAATATATGTAATCTAAACACCAAATATATGATCCGAAACACCAAATATATGATCTAAAACACCAAATATATGATCCGAAACACCAAATATATGATCTGATATCATGTTTTTATCTTTTAATAACAATGACTTACAGGCGCCTATAGTCCTTATAGATCTTATAGTTTTAATAGATTTAATAGAATTAATAGGTACTGTGGATATGTGAATAAGTTAATGTCGAATCTAACGAGTTAATTAGATCAATATTTTACTAACTCATTAGTGAAATAGTTAACAATTAAGACTAATTACCCTATTAAGCTACTATTAAAAGGGATTAAGCTTTAAAAACACTGTGGAGTAGGTAAATACATGATCTCTAAATTATCTTTATTATCTAGCATCAATTAACTTGGACAGTTGATTTCATTAAGTCAGAACGTTACCTATAGACGGATATACATTATAAAAATTGAATAAAAACTTCTAACATAGACTTTTTTAAATAAATTATTTATTGAGGAAAATACGATTTCATTCGGTATATCGCTTAACTGATAACTAAAAGAAAGGAAATCGATATGCAATTCTTACATAGCCCTAAAATACTCACCTTATTACTCAGTGTTCATCTTGGGGTTACTAGTTTAGCAATGCCGATATTGTCACATGCGGCTAGTCCAATTACACATACATTTAATATTCCCGCGGGTAAACTTAATAATAGTTTAAATCAGCTCGCGATAACTGCAGGTATAGAGTTCCATTTAGATGCTCGTTTAACACATAAAAAACAAAGCCCTTTACTTAAAGGTAATTATAGCGCTGAGCAAGCTTTGAGTATTTTGCTCTCTAATAGTGGACTTTATAGTTTAATACAAGCAGATGGTTCATATAGAATTTTAGCAAAAGTAGATGAGAATAAAATAATTTTAAATACAATTAATGTAGCAACAGGAGATAACAATGGTGTCACTCGTGATGAAGCTGGTAAGCATGCAATTTATGATGACGATATATCTACGGTATATACATCAATAGATGAAATAGAACGATATAAGGGCAAAGATGCTGCTGATTTATTCAAAGGTATGCTCAATATTTACAGCGGTGATGCACGAAATGGTGGTGGTGTTGACCCCAGTATTCGCGGAGTGCAAGGACCTGGGCGAGTGCCATTATCAATAGACGGTACTGAGCAAGCAATTACTGTGTGGCGTGGTTATAGAGGGGTTTCAAATCGAAATTACGTTGATTCAAATTTAATTGGCAGTATTAAAGCAATAAAAGGTCCCTCTTTAACTCCGAATACACATACTTCTGTTGGTGGTGGGGTGCAAGTTAGTACTATTAGTGCTAGCGACGTACTGCTTGAAGGGGAAAGCAGCGGCGGGGGCCTTGTCATAGAGAGCAGTAATAATGCCGTTGATCCTAAGCTGCCCACTTTATTCACAGGGCAGGATTACAGGGATGTAGAAGGTTTCCCGCAAATGTCACCTAATTTTGCATATGGAGATCCTTCATTATGGCAAGAGATGAGTGGTAATAAAGAAAATAACCCTTTGTCAGGTGAAGATTACGCTTATCGTTTAGCGCTAGCTACGCGCCAAGATAACTATGAATTACTCGCCGCCTATGCATATCGTAATAAGGGCAACTACTTTAGTGGCACCAAAAAATCAGAGTTTTACAATAACCCTAATGATCAAGAGTTCAATATTACTAAAATGAATCCGCGTTCTCTAGCGCACCGTCAACGACCAGGTTATGAAGTGCCAAATACATCGAGTGAGTTGGAATCTTTCTTACTCAAAGGTGAATTTAAAATTAGTGAAAACCAGCAATTAAACTTAGGTGCACGTGTCACTAATGCGCAATATGGTGAAATTATGGCAAGTCGAGCTGGTGACATAGGTGAAAATGGTGAAATGGCGCAATGGCCTCTTAGTAAAGTTGAAGCACAAGCCTATAACATAAAATATCAGTGGAACCCGAAAAGTAAGTTTATTAACGTCACTTCAAACCTATGGAGCACCCATACTATTAGCAATACTAATTCTGCTGGCGGGTTCCCAAATTACGCTAATCCAATATGGGAGTTAGCGGATCCTGATGCAAGTCCAATAATACGTAATACAGCAGTTGCCAGTAACCGTGAGAACCGTTTTGGCTTTGATGTAAGTAACCAAATGATGTTATCCGATGAGTTGGAGCTAACTATGTCAGCGCGTTATCAATATCATAAAATTCGCTCAGAAGATGAATACCGGGGTACAGTCGATGGTTGGAAGCACTGGCCACGCGAGGGTAGACGAGAAGAGCTTGAAGGACAGTTTAATTTTAAATGGATGCCTAGTGAGTCGCTGATACTTTCAGCAGGTGCAAGTTATAAAAGTTATTGGGCGATTGATGACTTTTTATCAAGCCGTATTTCGGCTGGAGACGAGCGCTTTACGAAAGAACACTCTGCCGCTGAAGGTGTATATTTAGAATATAAAACAGCTTACACAGAAGCTGAACACCAAGAAATAAGAGAGCAAGAGAGAGAGCAGTTTGGTGATTCAAGCTTCTTTGTTGATAATCCTGCAGGATTGGAGAGTTTTCTTGATTTTAGAGAGAGTGATCGTAGAAAAAAACACAAAGCGGTCTTAGATCCATGGTTACATAATGGTGAGGGTAAATACCGCAGAGAGAATAATATATGTGTTAACGGGGAATTGAATAACGTAGCTAATTATATAGAAGGCAGTTGTCGCCAAGCGGGTGGGCCTGTAAATGAGTACGATAAGCAAATTGATGGCGGTAAAAAAAAGGGGAACCACTGGGCTCCAGCACTTGCTGCAACCTACTTATTAAATGAACATAGTCGAGTGTACATACGTTATACCGAGGGTATCCGCTTCCCGAGTATGTTCGAAAGTACCTTAGGCTTCTCGGCTAATAACAACCCTTACACAGGTATTAAACCAGAGCATACCTATAATTATGAAACTGCGTTTGTACATAACTTTGAGCAAGGGGATATTAAATTAACCTACTTTCATCATAAAACAAAAGATGTCATAGAACGCTCAGGTAATTTACTACGCTTTTACAATATTGATAAGCAAACATTGCAAGGGTTTGAGTTTCAAGGTCGCTATGACAATGGTTCGTTTTTTGCTGATTTAAGTTTATCTCATATGACTAAGAATGAAGTCTGTGATGAAAGCCTTGCAATTACTCAGGACCCTGTCGAGGGCTCAGTTCCGAATTGTGTACATGCTGGTTTTGCAGGTGGTTACTTAAGCGATCAAGCTATTCCTAATGACTCGGTTAATTTGAGCCTTGGTGGTCGTTATTTCGAAAATTCCCTAGAAACCGGATTACGAAGTGTTTATCTATCAGCAAGTAAAAGTGAAGAAGATCTTGAACGAGATAAAGCGCTGACTTTTGACGCATATGCAAAGTATAGCTGGAGTGAGCGCCTCAACGTTGAGTTGATAGCCACGAATTTAACCGATCTTTATTATATTGATCCACTGGTTCGTTCGAGTGTTCCAGCTCCTGGTAGAACTGTGAAGTTAAAACTACAAATGAGCTTTTAATTTATTGAATTAACTTAGTTGATTAGCTTAAAAAATAAACCCACAAACTAAATAGTTATTATTTTTTGTGGGTTTTTGTTTTTCGTTCGGTGTAGTTAATGAAAGCACCTTAGTTGTGCTTTTTATTTCATTGATTTTTATTTAAAAGGAACTGAAAAATGAACAAGTTATTCGCAACACTCGCAGTACTCACAACCACTTTTAGCTTTGCTGCTCATGCAAACTACGTAGGTACTCAAAATGACAATACCAATATTGAAGTAGGAGAGTCTACGGTTAATGGTGGTCCTCATGTAGCAGGGCGAGCTGGTATTGGCATCGCAGCAATGGGTCTCTACTCAACAGAAAGTCGATTTTCAGGCATTATCAGCTTATGCTCAACCAACTAACGGTATTCACTCTTTAAGCATGGGTCATGGTGGTATTGGCGCATTTAATTTTGCAAAAGTGGGTACTAGTGATGTTTGGTTTGGTGAATGGTCACAAGATTTTAACGGTAATGGCAACGACCGCGCAGTATATTATGTTGGCAATAGTACCAACACGACAGTACCAGTAAGCGGCACGGCTAGTTATGCCATTAAAGGGGTTAATAAATTTAGCGGTAGTAATCAGTTAACCGGGGATTTTACGGCTAATTTTGGTACACAAAAGTTAACTGGTAGCTTGGCTAATTCAGCGCTTTCAGTGAGCATTGATGCAGATATCGTGACATCTACGGCAGCTTTTTCAGGAACGGCGCTTGCCAATGGTGTGGTATTTGGTAATAGCGAAGGCCATTTCTTTGGTGCTGATGCAGCATCACTTGCAGGTATTGCCACTTTTGCAAACCGTCAATTAGATACTGCGTTTGGTGGAGCTAAAAAGTAACCGCAATTATTTAGTTGGGGCTAATATTTAGCCCCTTTAATTGACGCTTTTGAGTATTATTATGAGCCATCAAAATAAAAATCATTACTACCGAACAGTAATACAATTATGGGTACTAATGTTAGTGTTAAACTCCCCTTTCTTATCTGCATCGACTGAAACGCGATTACATTTACAGCAACGTATAGAGCAAAATATAAAACAAAATGAGCATTCAATCGTTGCCGATGCGGCGCGTGATTCAGCTAAACCTTCCTCTTTTACAATTAATGGGCAACAAATCCAAGTTAATAACAATGTTCATGAGTTGGGCCAAGCAGTCTATTTTTTAATTCAGCATAAGCAATGGCCAGCTGCACAAAATTTGTTATCTCGTTATGTGGTATTAGAAAATTACGATGTGATGCTAGTTCATTATGCGCAAGGTGCGATTGCTCGATCTGCTGGACGTTTAAACGAAGCTGAGCAGCAACATTTGGTTGTGCTGGCTCAACAACAAGATTTTTTACCTAGTCAATTAGAGTTGGCGCGGGTGTTGTTTGATAACAATAAAAATACTGATGCGCTTATATTGTTTGAGCATATTGCTGAGCAGTTACCAAATGACAACCCTAAGGTTGACGGTGTTCGTCACACTGTAAACAGTTTTATTGATGCGCTTAACTATCGTCAAGCTTGGCGAGGGTCTTTTTCGTTAGGGCCAAGTTTTAGTGATAACTTAAATCAATCATCACAAAGTTATACGTGTTTGCTTTGGCTACCGACTGAAGAGTGTTTAATCGAGCGTAAAACCCCGCCTGAAATATCGGGAGAGGGCGTTGACTTTGATGCAAATATTAGTAAACGATTTACGTTTTCTGGTCACCACGGGTTGAGTTTTCGAGGCCTTGCTTATGGCAGTAATTATTTAAATAACAGTGAATATAATGAGCACACTGTGATTGCTAGCTTAGGTTATAGCTATCAAACGGCTTATGAACAATTTTCAGCATCTGGGCAATTTAAATACAATGCATTAGGTAATAGCACACTTTACAGTGCTGCGGGTATTAAGCTTGATTGGCTAAAAAACCTTTCAAAAAAACTAAATATAAAACTTGAACTTGAAATTGAGCAGCAATCTTATCAACCTCAGCACTATAGTTATCAATCCGGTACACAATTGGCAAATTACAATACCCTTTGGTATCAGCTTAATGAACAATGGTTACTGTTTGGTGGTCTAGATTACAGTAAAAAGAATAACAGTGAACAGGTACATGCTTACCAATTATTTTCGAATGAACAACTCCCACTAAACGCTGCGCGTTTTGAAGGAGTTTCAAAAAGAAAGCCTAAGCTACCTTTTTAGGCTGGT
>NZ_JAATTW010000077.1:0-11273 GCF_013414205.1 Pseudoalteromonas sp. MIP2626 | reverse complement strand
TGTACCTCTAACTTCTTATGGCTTCCTTCAGACCCCACCGTTGGCCAGTGACGCCCTTGCCATTCAGATTATCTTCCCCTTAGTCAGGGTGATAAGGCATCTTTCAGCCTATCGGGTTTGCCAGCTTCGCTGGGCAAACAAAAAAAGCAGCTGAAACTTCAGCTGCTTTTACGTTATATATTAAGCAGCAACTAGCTAAGCTGCTTGATACTTATTAAACTTTGCATGCACTAACTTATAAAGCGCAGGCAAAATTAACAGCGTAAGTAAAGTTGATGAAATAATACCGCCAACCACTACCGTTGCTAAAGGTTTTTGCACTTCAGAACCCGTCCCCGAATTAAGCGCCATAGGTATAAAGCCTAAGCTCGCCACCAGTGCCGTCATTAATACCGGGCGTAAACGTTGTAATGCGCCATCATTTATTGCATCTATTAAGTTAAGTCCGTCATCTCGTAACTGCTTAATAAACGACAGCATAACCACGCCGTTTAATACCGCTACACCACTTAAGGCTATAAAGCCAACACCTGCTGAAATTGAAAGCGGCATATCGCGCAGCAATAACGCAAGTACACCACCCGTTAATGCCAGTGGCACACCACTAAATATAATTAATGAATCACGAAGCGATCCAAAGGCGCTATAAAGTAAGCCAAATATAAGCAGTAAAGTGACCGGCACAACTAATGATAACCGCTTACTTGCCGATTGTAGCTGCTCAAACGTGCCGCCATATTCAAGCCAATAGCCACTTGGTAAGTTAAGTGATTCATTCATGCTCGCTTGCGCATCACTTACAAAGCTTGCTAAATCGCGCCCCTCTACATTGGCAGTTACCACTACGTTGCGCTTACCACTTTCGCGGTTTATTTGATTAGGCCCTTTTTCAATGCTGATTGTCGCTACTTCGCCAAGCGGTACAAATGCAAGTTCTGGGTTGCTATCTTTAGGTAAAGCAACTGGCAAACGGGCAAGTGCTGATACATCGCTCGACCAACGCCTATCAAGGCGCACTAATAACGAAAAGCGTTTATCGCCCTCAAAAATTAGCCCGGTTTGCACACCACCAACAGCGGCGGCAAGTGTTTGTTGAATGTCGTTTACACTTAAGCCTAATAATGCCATGTGGTCGCGCATTGGTGTTACCGAAAGCGTTGGCAACCCTTCCATTTGCTCCAAACGTACATCGGTAGCGCCTGCAATATTACGCATTAAGCCTGTGGCTTTTTCGCCAAACTCTTTAAGTACGCTTAAGTCGTCACCGTAAATACGCAGTGCTACATCGGCGCGCACACCAGCAATTAACTCGTTAAAGCGCATTTCTATTGGTTGTGTGAATTCGTAATTATTACCGGGCACATCGTTAACACGAGTACGAATTTGCTGAACCAATTCTTCTTTAGTGAGTGCTGGATTTGGCCATTGTTTTTGAGGTTTTAACATTAAAAAAGTATCGGCTACGTTTGGCGGCATAGGATCGCTTGCCACGTCAGCAGTACCAATTTTTGAAAAAACGTTAGCGACTTCGGGTTGCTTTAAAATGGCTTGTTCAAGCTCTTTTTGCATTTGTACCGATTGCTCAATACCGGTGCCAGTAATGCGCAGCGCATGCATAGCAATATCGCCCTCATCAAGCTGCGGTAAAAATTCTGCCCCCATATTTTTAACTTTAAAACCAAGCACTAATACTAATGCAGTGGCAATACCCACCATCAGCCACGGTAATTTAAGCGATATACCAAGTAATGGCTTATACACTTTTTTAACGCCGCGCATGACTGCGTTTTCGGTTTCATCAACCTTACCGCGAACAAACACTGCAATAGCAGCAGGTACAAATGTAACGCCAAATATAAGCGCGCCAATTAACGCCGCAACTACAGTAAACGCCATTGGCTGAAACATTTTGCCTTCAACGCCGCTTAGTGCAAATAAAGGTAAGTAAACCAGCATAATAATAACAATGCCAAATACAGCCGGTGTAAATACTTCTTTGGTGGCTGCGGTCACTACATTTAAACGCTCGTTTAAAGTAAGTAGCCTGCCATGTTTATGCTGAGCTACACCGAGTTGGCGCAGGCAGTTTTCAACTACAATTACAGCACCATCAACAATTAAACCAAAGTCGATTGCGCCTAAACTCATTAGGTTACCCGATACGCGATTACCTACCATACCTGTAACGGCAAACAACATACTCAACGGAATAACCATTGCCGTAATAAGCGCGCCCGTTACATTACCCAGCAGTAATAGCAAAATTACTATCACTAAAATGGCACCTTCAAATAAGTTGGTTTGCACGGTTGCTATGGTTTTATCAACAAGAGTTGTGCGGTCGTAAACCGCTTCAACAATAACGCCAGCGGGTAAGCTTTTTTGCACATCAACTAACTTATCAGCCATGGCTTTTGCCACTATGCGGCTGTTTTCGCCAATTAGCATCATGGCGGTGCCGAGCACGGTTTCTTCGCCGTTATAAGTGGCCGCGCCGGTTCTAAGCTCTTTGCCTAAAAACACGTTAGCCACATCTTTAATGCGTACAGGTGCATCGTCGCGCTTAGCTATAACGGTATTGGCTATGTCATCAATGGTTTTAAGCTGCCCAGGCGAGCGTACTAAATATTGCCCGTCAAAGCGTTCAATATAGCCTGCGCCTCGGTTACTGTTATTAACCTCAAGTGCACTAATTACATCGCTAATAGTAAGCTTATAGGCAATGAGTTTTTCGGGCACTGGCGCTACTTGGTATTGACGCTCAAAACCACCTTGGCTGTTTATTTCGGTTACGCCTTTTACTTTTAAAAGCTGCGGACGAATAACCCAATCTTGCAAAGTACGTAAGTCTTCGGCGTTGTAGGCAGTGCCATCTTCTTTTAACGCATTAGGCGCGGCGTGCACACTATAAGTAAATATTTCGCCTAAACCACTGGCAATAGGACCCAAGTTTGGCTCTACGTTATTAGGTAAGTCGGAGCGAATACTTTGAATACGCTCACCAATTTGCTGACGTGCCCAATAAATATCGGTGCCTTCATTAAAAATAACCGTTACTTGCGAAAGCCCATAACGCGAAAGCGAACGGGTGTAATCAAGCTTAGGTATGCCCGCCATGGCGGTTTCTACCAAATAAGTAATGCGTTGCTCTACCTCTAATGGCGTAAAACCCTGCGCTTTGGTATTAATTTGCACTTGTACGTTAGTTA
Source organism: Pseudoalteromonas sp. MIP2626 (assembly GCF_013414205.1). Lineage (NCBI taxonomy): Bacteria > Pseudomonadati > Pseudomonadota > Gammaproteobacteria > Alteromonadales > Pseudoalteromonadaceae > Pseudoalteromonas > Pseudoalteromonas sp. MIP2626. The sequence continues at coordinate 8,064 of NZ_JAATTW010000077.1, read as the reverse complement.
TATCGGGTACTGCGTCTACTGCTAAATTTTGAATGTTGTATACACCAAATCCAGCAAATAAAAATGTAAGCGCAAGCACCAGCATGCGGCGTTTAACCGCAAAAGAAACTATCCAATTAATCATGGTGCCTCCTAGTGAGCGTGGCTTGCGCCGCTTTTTAAAATATCAGCTTTAATGACATAACTATTGTCTGTTACGTATTCGCTACCTGCGTTTAAGCCTGTAAGTACTTCTACCCACTCGCTATTTTTTGCACCTAAGGTAACGGGACGCACTTCAAATACATTATTTTTACGAACAAACACACTGGGTTGACCGTTAAATTCTTGAATTGCTTGTGGCTTTACCCGCACGCTGGCATTTATTTTAGCCACACTTACATCGCTATTTATATGCATGCCTGGGCGCCAATGCCCGTCTGGGTTATTAAGCTCTATACGGGCACGCGCTATGTGCCCGCCAGTCATCATTGGGGCTATAAAAAACACTTTGCCTTGCGTATTTAAATGGTGATGCAAGTCGTACACTTTAGCGCTTTGCCCTATGGCTAGTTTTTCAATATTTTCAGGAAAAGCAGATAACTCAACCCATACTTTATCAAGGTTAACTACCTGCATCAGCGCGCTGGTGCTTGCAAGCTCACCACGCTTTAAATATTGCTCAGTTACAACGCCACTAATAGGGCTTTTAATGGTGTAGTTTTGCAGTGTTTCGCGGTTAGTGATACTTACAAGCGCCTCGCCTTTTTTAACGCTTTGGCCAATGCTTACAAAAATATCGCTGATCAATCCTGTATACGGCGCCATTACTTCTACTGTGCCGTGCTGGGTTGGCGCAATAACACCAAAAAGCGTGTCGGTAATATCTACCTCACCACTTTGCGCTATCTCAGTTTTAATACCTGCGCGCTCAATAGCTCGCTCTGTTAACGTGGTACGGCCTTCGTGTTGCTCGTACTCATAGCTAATACTCTCACCGTTATAATTAGCAGTAACGGCAAGTACAAATGAATGCGGTTCGTTAATTGATTGCGTGCTCACAAGATAGTCGCCCTCTGTTATGAACTGTATATTTTGCGGCGCTTCAACTAATCGTTTTAAACTCATTGTTATGTTTAAATCACTTATATTAATTGGCTTGCTTTGCTTGTAAGCGTATATACGCAGCTCAACATTACCGGCAAATTCTTGTAATTTAAGCTCAAGGGTTAATTTAGGGTCAGTTAATAAAAAACCACCGTGTGGACCTTGCTCTTGTTGCTCAGTTTCTCCATACTCGGCTAATGCAAGTACACTGGTGCTTAACACGCTGCCAGCAAGTGAAAGTGATACTAATAATGCAATTATATTTTTATTCATGATTGGTAAGTCTCAATTAAAGATTGGCCAGTTAAACGCTCAAGAGTAAGTAGCACTTGGTACAGCTCTGCGTGGGTTGCAATGAGTGCGCGTTTAGAGTCAAAGTGTGCTTGCTGGGCATCGAGCAACTGCAACACCGAAATTTGCCCGCGTTGATAGCTGTTTAAGCTTTGCTCAATCAATGTTTGTGTCTGAGGAATTATTTGCTTATTTAATAACGTGGCTTGATTTGCTATCCCTTGATAATAAGCATACAGAGTACGTACTTGCTGGCGTAACTGAACTCGCAACTGCCCTTGCTGCTGGTTTAAAAGCGCAAGTTCACTTGCTGCTGCAGCAATATTACCGCTATTAGCATTACTGATTTGCAGTGGCATAGAAAACGAAAACAACAATGAGCTAGAGTCATTTTTTGGGTTGTAACGCACACCACCACCTACATTAATATCGCTTTGCCCATTGGCTTTTTGCAGCGCTAAGTTAGCCGTTTGCTGTATATATTGCTGCTGAAGTAAGGCAAATTCAGGTGCTAAATTTACCGCATCTAAAAGCGCTTGCTGTGATTTAAGCGGCGTGATGACGTTAATATTGCCAGCAAAAGTATCGTAGGGTTGCTCCTCACTCCACAGCTCGTTAAGCGATAAACTTGCTCGCTCAAATTCACTATTAAGCATGGCTTTATCAAGCTCTACTTGGCTAAGTGCATAACGCATGCGCGTTACATCAGCTTGCGACGCAGCACCCGCATTGGCTCTTTGTTCAATCGCTTTAAGCGCCTGGGTAACTACCTGTTTACGTTCACTATTTAAACTTAATAATGTTTGAAATTTAAGCCCTTGGTAGTATCGCTCAGCAGTGGTTGCTAATAAGGCTAAACGGGTATTTTGATACTGTATTGCTTGGGCTTTAATATTGGCGGTTGCGTAATTAATACGGCTTTGGCGCTTATCGCCCAGCTCTATTAGTTGGCTAAGCCCAAGTGTTATTTCAGCGCCTTTTACGCCACGCGCATCATTGGTGCCTAACACGTTTTCAACCGCAACACTAAGCACAGGGTTTGGCGAAAGTGTGGCTTGTGATTTAAGCGCGCTCAATATTTTTTGATGATAGGGGTAGCGTTTTAATATCGGATTTTGTTGCTCGGTATTACTCAGCGCTTGCTTAAGCGTGAGTATATTTTCACTGGCACTAACATTAGCCAGCGCATTAAATATCGGCAGCACGCAAAGTAGTGCCACCAGCATAATTGGTTTTTTATTCATATAGCTTGTCCGTTTTTTAACAAACAGGGTTAACTTACAAAATAATTTAAAATTAAAAAGCGCAATGTAAATTTGTAAGCAACCTAAATATGCATATAACACAGCCTATATAGCGTCTAAACGCAGGCAGTAAAATGCACCATATTTTATTAAGGTAAATTAAAACTAGCTAAGTGAAATAGGAGGGCGCGACATAGGTGGATAAATTAATCCACAATAGCGTACAGGTAACGCGGGGTTACTCTGCTCAGGGCTGATTGAATGATTTACTGTACTGTAATAGCCACTATGACAATGTTGGTGGGCATGAATTTCGGCAGAGGCTTGAGCCTCATTTTGGCTACCATCGGCAGTTATATTACTTTGTAACTGCGCGCTGGTTATGTGATCCACGTCTTCTTGTAAATGATACGCAGCACCATCACAGCTAATAAAGCTGTGTACAAGTACTAAAAGTATCACTATTAAAAAACGCTTTGAATGCATTGTCTGCCTACAAACTCTAAAAAGAAGTCCCTTTTAAATACTTGAATATAAAAGGAGTCAGCAGCATAATAAACCTTCTAGTTACTGGAAGGTCAATATGCAAATCAAGCAACTTGCTCACTTAGTTAATATTAATGCAAAAACAATTCGTTATTATGAGCAAATACACCTCATTCCTGCTCCAAAAAGAGAGAGCAACGGCTATAGAACCTACACCCAAGCAGATACAGAGCGTCTTATTTTTATTCGACGCTGTCGCGATTTACAAATTCCAATAGACGATATTAAAACTCTACTTGTTGCGCAATCATACGGCGATAAATCGTGTGTTGAGGTTGACGATATTATCGAAAACCAATTAATTAAAGTACGAGCGGCACAAAAAGAACTTAAAAAGCTCGAGGTATCGTTAGCCAGCTTATTAACTAACTGCACCGCAAATACTATAAACGACTGCCAAATAATAAAAGAATTAAATAGTTAATACATATAAAAAAACCGCTAACCTGTAAGGCTAGCGGTTTTTATTAATAACACTTTAAATTAAGCGACTGCTTGTTCTAAAATTTCACGACTTTCTTTTAGCGTGATTGCTTGGTTTTCACCCAGGGCAAGCATGCCATGCGCTTCAAGTTTGCCAATAATATTGTTAATCGCGGCTGCTTTATCTTCACCATGTTCAGTAAGCTGCGTAGCTACATCAAGGCTATGGTAAAACGCTTCAATTGCTTGAATTGTTAGCTCTGCTAAGTCGTCAGATTGTGCAAGGCCAAATACGTTTTTGCCCATTTGCTCTAGTTTTGCTTTTTTAACTGCAAATTGATTGCGTAGTAAAGAAGGCTGAACTATTGCAAGCGAACGTGCATGGTCAACACCGTATGCAGCGGTAAGCTCGTGACCAATCATGTGGGTTGCCCAATCTTGCGATACGCCAGAACCAATCAAACCGTTTAATGCTTGATTCGCTGACCACATAAGATTTGCACGCCATGCGTCATCTTGGTTTTCAAAGTTATCGCCAAGTACTTTAAGTGCTTTAAGTAATGCTTCTGCGTAACCATCTTGTACTAATGCTCCTTCTGGGAACGTTAAGTACTGCTCACAGGTGTGCACCCATGCGTCTACTAAACCATTTACAAGTTGACGCTGTGGTAATGTTTTCATTACATCAGGGTCCATAATCGCAAATTTAGGTTGTACTGCTGGAGACATAAACGGGAGTTTTTCTTTTGTAGCAGCTTTGCTTACTACTGAGCCCTGGTTAGACTCTGAGCCTGTAGCTGGTAATGTAAGTACTGCACCAATTGGTAATGCGCTAGTTACTTTATGCTTACCAGTAGGAATATCCCAACCTTCGCCATCGTATACTGCTGAAGCTGCAATGTATTTAACGCCGTCAATTACTGAGCCGCCGCCAACACCTAGTACAAAGTCGATGTCTTGTTCTTTACAGATTTTTACTGCTTGATCTAGTACTTCAATTGTTGGGTTAGCGCCAACGCCCGAAAACTCTACCCAATCAAAACCTTCAAGTGCTGCTGCAACTTGGTCATATACGCCGTTCTTTTTAATTGATCCGCCGCCGTACACAACTAGTACTTTTTGATCTTTTGCGATCAAATCAGTTAATGAGGCTATTTGTTGTTGGCCAAATTGAATTAGTGTTGGATTTACGTAGCTAAATTTCATTATTTTATCCTAGGGTGACGATTAAATATGGTTCAACTTACTTAGTTGCTCACTAAGTAAAGCTTCAATGAGTGCATATTACTGGCAAAACAAACATAAAAAAAGCCCAATAACGCGCAAAAGCTTGCCTAAAACTATCAACATTGTTATTTTACGTAAAAATCAGCCATGTAAAGATGCTTTTATGCCCACCATTGCCAATATGCTGCAGCAGTACGCAGAGCACAATCAGTTACTCAATTTTGAAGGCACGATGGAAACCATTATTACTGGAGTCTATTTTCATCGCGCCAGTAAAAGCTCGCCGCGACAGCCGCTTATTTATAACTCTGGGATTATTGTGGTCGGGCAAGGGCATAAAGTAATTCATTTTACAGATCATAAAATACAATATGGTGCGGGGGATTATTTAGTATTGGGCGTTCCTGTACCGCTAGAGTGCGAAGCCTTTACTGATGGCGACTTACCAGTGCTTGGGATTGCTGTTGATATTAACCCTGCGTTATTGCACAAACTCGTTAACCAAATGACTGAGCATAAACAATTTGCTCTGCCACCAACATGCGGGCAAATGAGTGGCGTGCAATCAGCTAAACTCGATAACGCGATGGAGCTGGTAACTAAGCGTTTATTAACCGTGTTAAATAACCCACTTGAAGCACAAGTATTTGGCGAAGATATAGTAAAAGAATTAGTATACCGTGTACTTTGCGGCCCCCAAGGACATACCTTATTTGGCCTTGCTATGCATGATGGGCATTATGCACGTATCGCCCGTACGCTCTCAACTATGCACAGTAGTTATGCCAATCAAATTACGGTTGAAGGGTTAGCTGAAGATGTAAACATGAGCGTATCGTCGTTTCATCGTGCTTTTAGGCAAGTAACGTTTGAATCCCCTCTACAGTATTTAAAAAAAGTACGCTTAGCTAAGGCTAAAGAACTTATAACCACTAGTGGAAGTAAAGCCAACGAAGCTGCATTAAAGGTTGGCTATACCAGCCCATCGCAATTTAGCCGCGAATTTAAACGCCACTTTAATAAAACACCTAGCGAAGTATTAACTCAATTACACAGTTAATTTAACTAATTAACTAATAGCTAAATAGGTGGGCTCTGCTAGTATAAAAAATGTAGTTGAGCTTGGAAGTGCTTATGGCTGACAAAAAACATCATAAAAATACAGTTCCTAATATTTTACACGGAGGTGCTAAATATGTATTTCTTTTTTTTATTTAATAGCATTTAATAGCAATGCAGGCGATTTTTGCGATATTACCCCCTTAAATAGTCAGTCCCCTCCATCATCTTTACAACCTAATACAACTTCTGAACTTCAGGCAAAACGCGGTACAAACCAATTTCAGCTTGACTGCTTGTTAAAGCGTGGCGGCGTACTTTCGTTTTTGCGCCCAGGTCTTGATGATTTTACATGGCAGCAAAACGGTGTAATAAAGCAGCCATTAAAATCGGCACAAGTGGCATTTTTAATGGACTCAGGAAACTTTACAGCCATTATTACAGTTGAGTCAAAACTTAACTATACACCACGCTTTAAGTGGCAAAATACACAAGTTTTTTTAAAGAAACACAGCAACATAATCTCATTATGGGTGCTTTTTATGGGCTGTGTATCACACTCATTTTTTACGTATTTATAATGGGCTACAGGCTTCACGACAAGATATTTAAGCTATACAGCGCTTATATTTTTTGTATTGGCAGCTTTATTTTGCTTCAAGAAGGCCAACTCTATTTATTTATAACTGACCACGTTTCATCACTCCTATTTGATTTGTACTTACTCAGCTTAGGTTTAACAGTACTCAGTGCTACATGGTTTATGTGCGCATTACTTGAACTAAACAATAGATGGCCAAAAACAAGTAAGATTTAAAAAATTATGGCCGGTACTGTTATGTGCTTTTCTTTAATAAAAATATTGTTCAGTAACACTTTGATTTGGCAAATAGCTGGCAACATCATGGCTTACGGCTCATTAATTATTGTGACTGTTATTTTTGTTTTAGCGGCACAACAGGCTCGCAAAAGAATACGCGAAGCAACGCTTGTTTTTGTAGCATTGAGCTTGGTGCTCGTAAGCATGATATTTAGAGTATTACTTATTAATCAAAGCCCATTTATGCAACGTTACGGATTTATTTTGGCTTTCGCTGTGGAGTCATTTTTACTAGCAGTAGCTGTTTCTAGGCGTATTAGCCGTATGCGAATCGCACAAAAACGCGCCGAAACCGAAGCCGATTACGATCACCTTTGTGGCATTTTAAACCGCCGTGGCTGGGGTAAAAAATCGTCAGAGCTGATTGAGCTGCATGCAAAAAAAGGCGGAGTTTTATGTTTAATGTATATAGATTTAGATGACTTTAAACAGATAAACGACAATTATGGGCATGCCGTAGGCGATGAAGCTTTATGTAAAGTAGCCGCCAGTTTAAAAAGTATTGTACGCACCAGCGATGCAGTCGGCCGCTTAGGCGCGATGAATTTGTAGTACTTGCCCACTTTTACAGCAAAGCGCAAGTAAGCCCAAAAACACACCATCTAAAAATAGAGTTAGATAAACTCGCCATCACGCATAACGACCAACCTATTGCTATAAAGGCAAGCATTGGTAGCAGCGTATTTAGTGAGCCTCCTAAAAATATTGACGAAATTTTAAAAGCCGGCGACACCGCTATGTATCATGAAAAACTACAGCGTAAAGTAAAGCCGCTCACTTTAGTTGATAGCTAACTTTAAGTATTTAAAACCGTAGCCTGCTTAGCAAACTGCTTACGGTTTATATAGTGGCTAAAATACACATCCACCTAATGAACCAATAATACCGCCATTAAGAATTTTAAACGTTGAGGCTTGTTTGTCACTAAAATGGGCAACACTGCCCATTACCGCTAAAATAAGCGGAAAGGTAGATATTAACCCGCTCCATGCAGACCCTATATGCTGCGATATAAACGTAACAAGCACGATAAAGCCCGTCACTAATATCATTTTACCAAAAGCTCCCAGCGGGCATTTAATGGTTTTGCATCAACTGATATATTTAGCCTTGTAGAGATAATAGCTAAACCGAGTAAAATACAAAGCGAAATCACTGCATATTCCGGAGCATCGTGAACAGTGATTCCGGCCCATCGTGAACACCCGTTCTGGTTTTAGCGTGAACGCTCATTCCGGTTTTATCGTGAACACTTTTGACTGATTTTCCGGAATCGGTGTTCACACCAAACCAGTACAATTTCAACGC
>NZ_JAATTW010000076.1:0-11389 GCF_013414205.1 Pseudoalteromonas sp. MIP2626 | reverse complement strand
CTTGAAAGTCTATTTCTAGCACAGGCCGATGGCAGTTATCGAAAATTATTGGGTAAACTCATTAAATACGACTTACTTATTTTAGACGATTGGGGGCTAGAGCCACTCAGTGCTCAGCAACGAAGCGACTTACTTGAATTAATCGATGCTAGATATGGTTATAAATCACACATCATCATTAGTCAGTTACCACAGGAAAATTGGCACCAAATGATCGGCGAATCAACGCACGCTGATGCTATTTTAGATAGGCTGATTCATGGTGCAATTAAGTTGAATTTAAAAGGAGAATCGATACGAAAACAGTTAAATGAATTGACTGATGATGATCAGTTAAGTTAATTTAAAAATGGCTCTACAAAATGATAAATCAAGCGATCAAAGCTGATGAGAATCGGTGATCAAAGTCATGAGAATACGCAATCGACAACCAGAAAAACATTTAGTGCTGAATTCAAACTTGAAGCAGCCCAATTAGTCCTCGATAAAAACCATAGCATCATCGAAGCTGCAAAGGCGATGAACGTAGGTAAGTCCACTATGGATAAATGGGTGAGACAGTTAAAACTAGAACGCCAGGGTGGCACACCAAAAGCATCTCCGATTACCCCTGAACAAATTGAAATCCGTGAGCTGAAGAAGCAAATAGCTCGTCTTGAGGAGCACAATCTTATCCTAAAAAAGGCTACCGCTCTCTTGATGTCAGACTCGATGAACAATTTACGCTAATCAGCGAACTCAAGCAGAGCCACTCTATCCTCACAATTTGTAATGCATTCAAAGTACATCGAAGTAGCTATAAGTATTGGTTAAAAAGAAAAGAACATATTGATGCAGACTTTACTATTTTATGCAGTGAAGTGAAGGCCGCACATCGTATTAGTCATGGCTCTGCCGGTGCTCGAACGATAGCGCAATTAGTGACTAACAAAGGGATTGGTCTCAGTCGTTATCGAGCTCGTAATCTAATGAAAAAGCTTGGGTTATTAAGCTGTCAGCAGCCTAAGCATTCTTATCGAAAAGCGATACAAGAGCATGTTGCAATCCCCAATACGCTTAATCGACAGTTTGCAGTAACTCAACCAGATCAAGTGTGGTGTGGCGACGTGACGTATGTTTGGGTCGGTAATCGCTGGGCCTATCTAGCCGTTGTTTTAGACTTATTTTCCCGCAAACCTGTTGGATGGGCTTTGTCATTATCACCAGATAGTGAGCTGACCTGTAAAGCTTTGAAAATGGCATTTGAGTTAAGGGGTAAGCCTGAGAATGTGATATATCACAGCGATCAAGGTTCGCATTACACAAGCTTGAAATTCAGACAATTAATATGGCGTTTTCAGATTGAGCAAAGTATGAGTCGCCGCGGGAATTGTTGGGATAACGCACCAATGGAGCGTTTCTTTAGAAGTTTGAAATCTGAGTGGATACCCGCAAGTGGTTATGGGAATTTTACAGAAGCAGATAAAGAGATCACAAATTACATCACTGGATATTACAGTGAGACCAGACCCCATCAATATAATGGTGGGTTAACGCCAAATGAGTCAGAACGTTTATATTGGAATGACTCTAAAACCGTGGCCAATTTTACTTGACCACTACATAAGGTCGTCGCAGTAAGTATTGGAACACTTATCAAGGTACAGGATACGTCTGATGAGAGGTCGGAAATTTGTTAAAGGAAGCCGAAAATGACAGAGCAATTAAGACCGTTTGAAGTGGGTGATTACGATATTGTTGCCGCATACAGCAAGGAGCAAGCGTTGACTCTGCTCAATGAATATTGTGGTGATAAATTTACTCTTGAGGATATGGACATAACCGATCTCTCAGACCAACTGGATAGGACGATTCACCTTGAAGAAGGCGGGACTGAAACCCTAGGCGAGTGCAGTCTGCTATATAACAAGAAATACACAAAAGTCACAACAGAGAAAAAATAGACAAAACATAATGTTAGATTGGGCTTGTGTAATGCTTAAGGTCCAGTGTATTATTGACTTCTCACACGGGTTGAATGATAATCAATTGCATTACCATTATCTATAAGGTTCATTTTAACGTGAATAAAGTAAGTAAACTAATATTACTCCCACTCTCAGTATTAATTTGTAATGTATATTCATCCGATATAACTACATTTGAAGAGGTTCTAGTTAAAGCTAAAAAAGAACCAATATTAAATGAAGCAAATATAGAAATTGGCCATCAAAAAATAGACAATGAAATGTCAGGAGATATAAATGACTTAGTTAAAGGCGAGCTAGGCGTATCTGTTGTACAAAAGGGCAGGGCCGGAACAAGTGGTTTTAATATACGAGGTGTTGATGAAGATCGTGTTTCAATTCTAGTAGACGGTATTCATCAGGGTGAAACCTTTGAGAATGAAATTTATAAAGGTTATGGCTATTTTAATGGGTCTATTAATGAAATTGAATTAGATTCTGTAAAATCCGTAGCCATAAAAAAAGGATCTGACTCACTATTCACTGGTTCAGGCAGTTTAGGCGGTTCAGTATCATTTAAAACTAAAGATGCAGAAGATATAATATTACCTGGTAATGATTATGGCTTTTACAATAAAACGATGTTTGGAAGTAAAAATAATGAGCTGAAGAATACGATTGGATTAGCATTCAAAAAAAAATACGGTGACTTATTAGTATTATATACAGACGTAAATGGACATGAAGTAGAAACAAGGGATGAAGGTATTGATATTTATGGTAAGTCCAGATCACGTGCTGACCCTATCGATAAGAAATCATTTAATTTACTTGTGAAATCAACGTTAACTCCAAACAATAATAACAATGTTATTCTTACCTATGAAGAATTCAGTACCAAAAAAGATATTGATGAGAAATCTTGGGAGTTATTCGGTCAAAGTCATCGTAGCATTGATAGCACGGGAGATAGAAGTCGTTATTCTTTAGAGTGGGAGTATTTAAGTAATAATATTTATTTAGACCGATTATCTACAAAAATATATGATCAAAAAATTGATCAAACAGATAATAGTTATGTTTACTCTTTTAAAGATGAAAAGTTAAACCAGCATTATGAAAGAAGCATAAAGCAGGATTCATTTGGTATTGAACAAAAAGCAACAAGTAAAAATTATGAGGTATTATCTATTCCAATGATAAATAATTTTATGATTGGCTATAAACGAAAAGAACTTCAAAATGATAATGTCGATATCGATATTATTGGGGGGAAACCTTACGTCTCTGAAAACAGTATTATTGAACCTGTAGAAACAGATTCTTTTTATATAGCAGGGACTCATGAGATGATCGTTTCTGAATCAGAATTAATATCATTTGGAGCGAGGTATGATTTCTTTCAAAATGATGTGACCTTGAGTGGAAAATCAATATCAAATCATCTCTATGGGACATCATTAGATGCGCCAGAGGATACTAAATTTTCAGGAATCACTTTATCTGCTATTTATGATAATCAGCTAACAGCTAATATTAATGTTAAATATAAAATAAACAGTGGCTTTAGAGCTCCAAATGCAAATGAATTATATTTTTCATTCGGCGACAAAGTCGCCGCTAATAGAATTGAACCAAATGAAAATCTAAAGCAAGAAACTGGAATAACAAATGAAATTCACTTTGAATATGTTGAAGATGATTGGCAGTTTTCTTTAAATCCTTATTACACTAAATATCATAATTTTATTGACTTAAAATCGGAAACAATAAAAGTGCCAAATCCATGGTCTGATTATCCTGGTCAGCCAGAATTTAACGATCAGAATTATATGCAATATCAAAATGTAGATGAAGCTTACATTTATGGATTAGATATGAGGTTTGACATGAATTTATCTACATTTTTAGATATTTATGATGATCTTAAATATCAGGCGGGGATCAGTTACAGCAAAGGTAAAGGAAGTGATGGAGATTATTTAATGGGAGTTAATCCATTAGGGATAATGAACAATGTCACTTATACAACATCCAATTATAGAATTGGATTTTATAGTAACTTTATAGACAAAAAAGATCCTAAGGAAACGGTCCATAATGGAAAGCAGTCTAAGTATACTAGTGATAGTGTTTTATTAATGGATTTAGTCATTAATTACATGATGACTAAGAATGTTAAGATAAATGCGGGAGTATTTAACCTATTAGATAAGAAGTATAAAACTTGGGATTCTGTCAGAAGTATTCCTGAATTTGGTTCGACTAACATGGTTGATAGCGATGGGGTTGGATTGAATAGGTTCACCGCACCTGGAATTAATTATAAAGTAGGTTTGGAAATAAACTTTTAATATAACTTTATCTTAAATTTAATAACACCTTTTTAATTAGATGGTGTTATTAAATTTGTAATCTAAAATAGAGCTAACTTTTAATCACTCGATTTATACGCTGATATTGATAATTTTTTAACGTATTCTAATTTTATTTAAAGATACAGTTGCAATGATATTGAGAATTGTTATCATTTTGATTGTGAGAAATAATCGAGCTTTTGAACAAACTCCCTAGGGAATTAACATGAATATGCCGAGATACATTATTGCAGGAGGTGCTACTTTAGCCATCCATGCTGCTCTGCTGTTTGTAGTACCAGAAAATAAAGCGATAGCAATGCCCTCTGGGGCAAATACGACATCCGTTTCTATTAAGTTTTTAGCACCTTCTGTAGCACAGCCAAAAGCATTGCTAGAAAAAAGTGTCACGACAGAGACTCCAGATCCTGTAAAAAAAATAGAACCTGAGGTTACTCCCCCAAAAACAACCCCTAAAATAATAAAAGAAGCACCGAAGAAAGTTAAAAAACTGCCAAAAAAAGAGGTTTCGAAAATAGGAAAAAAAATATCGGAACACGTAATGGAGAAAAAATCGCAAGATAACCCCAAAAAAGTTGTAAATAAACAGACAGAACAAGAGCCTGAAATTCAGTCTCAAGCCCCTCAAAAAGGGGTCAATAACAAACCGCTGCTGATTAATATACCGTCTTTTCTCTCTCGTCCTACTCAGCCTCGATATCCGAGGATGGCGCGTCGGCGTGGTATTGAAGGTGTGACGACATACGAAGTTTGGCTGGACGAAAATGGTAGTCAAATAAAACAAATTCTAATTTCGTCATCTGGAGAATTACTACTAGACAAAGCGGCACTTAATGCAATCAAACGGTGGAGATTTTCTCCTCATACAATCAACGGAACGGAAGTCGCTCACCGAGTAAAAATACCTGTTCGTTTTAAATTGGATCTATAATGGAACATATTGATAATCTTCAAGAACACCTTGGCCCTATGACTTGGCCATTACTAATTTGCTCTCTACTTACAGTAATGATCATCACTGAAAGACTCTTTCAAGTAATGATTAGTTTAGGTGTAGGTAAAAGAGATATTCGTTTAAAACTGTCTCATATATCACCAACTAATGCTTCTGCCATTAACTCTTTGGTTGAAGATTTCGGTCGTCGCCGTCCTCTACTTTATAAAGGTGTTGCGATGTTATTGGTTCACCACACTTTTTCAAAAACACTACGTGAAGACGCTGCAAATATGTGGTTACAAGAAAAACAGCATCAATTACATTCTGGACTACGATTACTCACCTTAATTGGTGTTATGTGCCCTCTTTTTGGATTGTTAGGCACGGTTCTAGGTCTAATAGATATGTTTAAAGGCGTAGCTGCAGCGACAAGCGGCATCACACCTGGCGATTTAGCTGATGGTTTAGGACTGGCGATGCGAACTACCGCTGCAGGACTTGTAGTAGCTCTACCTGCCATCGCGGGTGCACAACTTTTAGGACTTTGGGCAGATCGACTTATATCGAAGTTAGAGCACACTCTCAACTATGTAAACCTGTGGTTGGAAGGTTTTTCTATGCGACATACTTTACCGGAACAACTAAAAAAAGTTGCATCACTATGATCAAAGTATCTCATCATAGAGCAAGCACAAGCCTAACACCGGATCTTACCCCACTACTTGATATCATTTTTATCGTTATGGTTTTTTTATTGTTAACAGCTTCAGTCCGATTGGAGTCATTGGATGTTGATCTTCCTAGTTCAGACTCTCAAGTTGTTTCTGAGGTCGACAATAAATCATTAACCATTAATATTCTTAATGAATCACCTCATTGGGCAATTGACGGTATAAAATTCAGTGATTGGAATAGTTTTACATTGGACTTGCTCGAAGAAACAACCCCTAATAAAAAGCCGATTGTCATTGGTGCAGAGAAAACTGCCGACATTCAACATCTGGTCAAACTATTGGCATTTCTACAAGAACATGGAATTCCGGCAACACAGCTTCTTACTGAAGATAAATAATTTACAACCGAGAAGCCGGTAAGCGTTAGCAATATCTGACAAAATAATTTTATGTCCATGCGACTTGAAATTGAAGCGGGGCGGATAAAGTTGAAAAGTAAGCAGTTGTGATGTATCGTTGTGGATTTTCTTAACGGAGTACGATAAATGAAAAAGTTATTCTTAGCCTCGTTTTCAATGATGTTGTTTAGTGGGACAGTATTAGCTCAACAGCCTCAAGTTACTATGGAATTACTGGGTGCTAACGGTAACACAGCTATTGGTACTGTCACCCTCCAAGATTCGGAGTTTGGTCTCGTCCTGACCCAAAATTTGTCATCCCTAACACCCGGTGAGCACGGTTTTCACGTACATCAAACCGGTAGTTGCGAGCCTACAACTAAAGAAGGGGAAACAGTATTAGGTGGCGCTGCAGGTGGGCATTATGACCCAGAGAAAACTAACCAACATGGCACACCATGGGCGACGAAAAATCATAAAGGGGATTTGCCGTCTTTATATGCCGATGCTGATGGTAAGGTAACCAATGCCGTATTAGCGCCACGTCTTAAAGTTGAGGATGTTAAAGGTAAAGCTTTGATGATCCATTTTGGTGGTGACAATCATTCTGATCATCCAGCTCCTTTGGGCGGTGGTGGCGCACGAATGGCTTGTGGTGTGATTAACTAAAATCTAACCAAGACAACGTGAATCAGACTTGCCTAAAGTGATTCACTAAGCTAAATAAATAATGATACAGGCACACCAAAGCGCAGACTTAGTGCTTTGGTGTGGTGTCGATTTGGCTTTTTCCGGTTCTGTCGCAAACTCAGATTGTGGGTTCTAAATTAAAGAGGCACTTTTCCTCAGATACAATTATGCAGCTAAAGAATAAAACTGCTCCCATGACGTCATTTCTTCTGAGTTAATCATCTGTCCTTGCTTAATCATGGAGCAGACTTCAACACCGGCCAAGGTTGATTCTGCACCAATCCAAGACTTCCATCCTAAACATTGATGCATGTTACCTTTCACTTTTCGATGACTTTGTTCAACAATATTGTTGAGGTATTTAACTGCCAATACTTCGAACATACGCAACATGTATCCACCTAACCAAAGGCTAATCTTGATGGTATCTAACGCTGCTGCATTCTTATCGATAACAACTTTACTTGGCAATCCACTACTGTTTATCGCTTTATCAAAGAAGGCCCGAGCATCCTGTTCATTACGCGTTTCACTCAAATAGAAATCAATTATAGCACCATACTTATCGACGGCTCTATAGTAGTAAACCCACTTACCTTTTGACCTTAATATAGGTCTCATCCATGCGCCATGAATCAGCTACTTCACGTTTTTTTTCTGAAATTGGCTTCAAGTAATGGCGCATATTTTATCACCCAACGATTTAATGTTGAGTGGTCAACGCGGATATTTCGCTCAGCAAAAATCTCTTCTATTTCACGGTAACTTAATTTGTACGCTAAGTAATAACGAAGTGCTTGCATGATGATCTCTTGCGGGAAATGGCATCCTGAAAAGTTAAGTTTCATGTTAATAATACTTCGTTATTGTGACGTTGGATTATCAATATATCGCTTCACTTCGTCAACTTTGCGACAGAACCCCTTTAAGCATTAACGCTGTTTCGATAGCTGTATCGCTATACTGAAAACCCTGTCCTCGGCCGCCATGATGCTCGGAGCAGCGTCACTGTTATCTATCCAGAAAGTGAGTGAACCTCTGTTGACCAAGGCTTTGTTATATTCAGGCCAGTTGGTGATGCGGTGCTTAGATTTGCCCATCTGATATCGTTTCCTATGAAGTGTTCAGAGGACCTGATCGCAATGAGCCTAAAAAGTTCACTTATTTAGGCAACAACGCCGTGCATAATTATTAAAGCTTGATCAAAAACAAAGTAAATGGAAATGAGATTGGTTATCATTTGCTTTTCTTTGTTTGAGATTGAATAATGATTTTTACGCCAACCATGACAGGTATTTATACACCAGATCCATTAAAATATGCGTTTACTGTAAAAACAAGTGCGCATTCTGGGCGTTCTGGCTGCCGACCTATCTCAATAGATCAAAACGAATGGCAACAGTGGTTCTCTATTGAAAGTCGTGCGGAAAAGAGAGCTTTGTATATTCATATCCCGTTCTGTAGAAAACGTTGTAGTTTCTGTAATTTTTTTGAGAATGCCACGAAACCTAGCCGTGTTACTGAATACGTTAATTCGCTCTGTCAGCAATTAGCCGGAGCTACTACAACGAAATTTATTAAAAGTGAACTGTTTGACACTGTTTATATCGGCGGAGGTACGCCAACAGACATGCAAGCAAATGAAATATTACAATTGGCTAACGTCATTCAATCTTTCCCATTAAAACCAAATGCTGAGATTACGCTCGAAGGGCGTATTAACGGCTTTACTCATGATAAATTTGAAGCTGCGCTGGCAGGCGGCATCAATCGTTTCTCTTTTGGAGTTCAAAGTGTAAATACAGAAGTGAGACAAGCCGCTGGTCGTTTCGATGATGAAAAAACGTTAATGCAGCGTTTATCTGAACTGGCTAAGCATCCTACAGCCACGATAGTAGCGGATCTTATGTTTGGATTACCAGGTCAAACGTTTGATATATGGATGCATGATGTAGAAGCAATGATCAGTACAGGTATTCATGGTATTGATCTTTACCAATTAATTAATTTACCGGGTTCTCGTATTGACTCGGCAGAGAAGAAAGGGACAATTTACGAGCGAGCTGATAGTCAAGTTCGTTCAAGCATGTACGCACAAGGTTCTAGATTACTGGAACAGAATGGTTGGGATCGTTTGTCTAATTGTCATTGGCGTAGTGATAAACGTGAGCGCAGTCTATACAACAGCTTAGCTAAGCAAGGCGTTGAAATTGTTCCATTTGGTGCTGGTGCTGGCGGTAGTATTCATGGTCATGGTTTAATGAACGGGCGTGATTTGACTGCTTGGCATAACGCGATTAAAGCGGGTGTTAAGGTTCCAAGTATGGTGATGTCAATAAATGAAAGTAGTCATATAGACACCATTATCAAGAAAGGTTTAGATAAAGGCACGTTAACTTTAAATGAACTTTCACTATCATTGAATACACATTTACAACCATTATTTATTAAATGGCAAAAGAACGGTTTAATCGAATTTGATAATAACAAATTGTCTTTGACGCTGGCTGGACGCTTTTGGAATGTGAATATGCTGGCTGGGTTATTCGAATATTTAGCGACGAATCCATTATTGGCACAAACCGTATAAAATGGATTAAAGCAAAGTGTACTGGTCAACCCAAACTGGACACTTTTACTTGAGAATTTTCAAACTCTACCGGTGACAGATCGTCATTAGCAGAATGCAGCCGCTCCAAGTTGTAATATTTCATGTAAGCAGTCACATCTTGCTTCATAAACTCCCTTGTTGGTTGATTAACTTTAAAAATCCAATCGTGTTTTAAGCTGCCAAAGAATCGCTCAACAACGGCATTATCCCAACACGCCCCCACATCACCCATGCTGGCTCGGATACCATAGCTCGATAGCAGCCTACCGAATTGCTTACTGGTATATTGCGAGCCTCGGTCACTGTGAAATACCAACCCTCTGGCCGGTTGTCGCAGGTTGTAGGCTTTTATTAATGCCTTAGATATCAAATCTGTGGTCATGCGTTTATCTATGTGCCATCCCACAATCCGGCGTGAATACAAATCCATCACCACTGCCAAATCCATCCAGCCTTCACCCGTCTTTAAATAGGTCACGTCACCCGCCCAGACCTGATTAGCCGATACTGGATTAAAGTTCATGTTTAACAGGTTATCTGCCACTGCATCTGAGTGTTTCCGCTGCGTAGTCACCTTGTAAGCACGTCGCTGGGTTGCTTTGAGTCGAAGGCGGTACATAATTTTACGAACGAGATAGCGACCAACCTGGTAGCCTTCCTTGCGCAATTTTTTCACCATTTCACGATTCCCTAAGCTGCCTCGACTTTGCTTAAATAGCTGTCGAACAAGGCGATAAAGCTTCAGTGTTTCAAGGCTTATCACGTTTGCAGGGCGCTTATGCCAATCGTAATAACCTGATTTACTTACACTCATTACTCGACATAACAGTGCTACGGGAAACAGGTTGGATTGCCGTTTGATGAAACGAAATCTTACTTCATTTCTCTCGCAAAGAAGGCGCTTGCCTTTTTTAGAATTTCTTTCTCCATTCGTAATTCTTTGTTTTCTCTACGTAATCGCCTTAGCTCATCACGCTCAGACTCTTCTAAGGTGATACCTTGTTGCAGGGCTTGGTGTTTTTCCTTCCAGTTGTAAAGCAGGCTCGTGCTAACTCCAAGAGACTTTGCCGCATCGGCAACGCTATAACCTTGTTCTAGCACCATCAAGACAGCTTCATCTTTAAATGCCTGGGGATAACTCTTATGTGATTTCTTCAGACTCATATCGACCTCTTAATTTATTGACCATACTGTCTCAAAATTAAGTGTCCGATGGGATTAGACCAGAACAGAGATCATGTCCAGAGTTTATACGCCTCAGTACCTGTTTGGCTGGGAATGAACTGAAATCATTTATAAAAAACAGTGATCTTTAAGGTCGCAAACGGATAACGGAAAATCACTAATGACTAACAACATATTAGTTCCAGATTACAGCTTGCAGCCGTCAGGCTATAAACCTTTATTTTTGCATAATCCTATGGTTTTAATTATTTACCTTTGTTCACAGCGAATCAGTCCATTTTTTTATCATGATGCAATTAATGAACTGAAAAACACACAGGGGATGTTGACTCAAAACATTATTAATTATCTGCAAGACAAAACAAGTCGGTCGGTTTTTCCTACTGCTCCTCTAGGCTATTTCGATGAACAGCGTCATTTTATTTCATATGTGACCACTCATATTGTGGGAACTCCGCAAACACAAGACTATGAACCTGAATTTACTTATTAAGTAAGCGCGTAATTAGCCCCACATACCAATGTTAATGGCACCTATGCATAATTTACTCAGCATATTAACCTGAGGTA
>NZ_JAATTW010000075.1:0-11488 GCF_013414205.1 Pseudoalteromonas sp. MIP2626 | reverse complement strand
GAATACAGGAGCCGTATACGAGGCCCGTACGTACGGTTCTGTGAGAGGGATGAGGCAAAAGCCTCACCCTACTCGATATGTGTGTTTAAAACGCAATTGCTAGCGCTTATCTTGCTCACGTTTTGTTTTAAAGTCAGACTCTGCTTTCCACTTTGGCCAATCGTTGCTGTTAGCCAGCTGTGTGGCTATATTAATGATCAGTTGGCTATCTTGCTCTACACCACCAAGCGACCAGTCGGTAGAGTAATCATCGGCTTCTTTGTGGTACTTATGAGTAATGTAATCAGGGTCGGTATCACCAAGGCTCATAAATAATAAACTGGGCACACCTTGCTTAGAAAGCGAAAAGTGATCAGAGCGAAAAAATAAACCATTTTGCGGGCGAGGATCCATTTTTACCGTTCGACCTTGTGCCTTAGCGGCCTTGGCTAAGTAATCTTCCATTTCAGAAAGCCCTTTACCATACTGTAAAACATAGTCAGTAGCGTCAAGTACGTTCATGCCATCAATATTTAATAAGCCAACCATTTGTTTAGTTGGGATCACCGCACCAGATGCAAATTCTTCTGAGCCAATTAGGCCAGTTTCTTCTGCGGTAAAATTGGCAAAAATGATCGAGCGTTTAAATGGCGTTTGTTGATGTATTTTACTCATTACTCTGGCAATTTCGAGCGTGGCGGCTGTACCTGATGCGTTATCTACCGCACCATTATAAATTTTAGGCCCGCTATCTGTTTGTTTAGTGCCAAAGTGATCCCAATGCGCACTAATTACAACGTATTCGTCTGGCAGTTCGCTACCGGTAAGTTGTGCTACTACGTTATGTGATTTTGCATGCGATACTTCATTTTTAAAAGCCAGGTTGGCTTTTACATTAAGCGGCAGCGCTTTAAAGTCAGCATTTAAAGCCTGTTGTTTTAATTGCTGATAGTTAAGGTTTGCAGCATTAAATAAGCGCTCGGTAGCCTCAAGGTGTAACCATCCCATAACGGGAAGTTTTGAGGTGTTGTTGGTGTCATCAATTAGCGTATATTTAGTACCCGTATTTGAGCTCTCTACCACGCTCCACGGGTAAGCTGCTGGTGCAGTTTCGTGCACTATAAGAACGGCAGCAGCACCTTGACGAGCCGCTTCTTCGTACTTGTAAGTCCAACGACCGTAGTAGGTCATAGCATTACCGGTAAACAGGCTGTCGTCTTGAGTTGCAAAGCCAGGATCGTTAACTAACACCACCACGGTTTTGCCTGTTACATCAAGATTTTTATAATCGTTCCAGTTATATTCTGGTGCATTAATACCATAGCCTACATATACCACGTCAGAATTACGCACATCAATAATGCTTTGTAGCTGCTCGGTACGGGCAGTAAAGTCTTTACCTGCACTAAAAGTGAGCTCACCAATAGTTAATTGCATATTTTGATCAGCAGTTACTTTTGCCATTTTTACCGGTTGTAAGTACTTATCGTTATAAGCACCGCTTAAACCAAACGCTTGGTATTGCTTAGTTAAATAACCAATTGTTTTTACTTCACCGGCTGTAAGGGGGCCACGACCTTCAAATTCGTCTGAGGCGAGTGTTTTAATGTGCTGTTTAATATTATTAATACTAAGTGCTTGGGAGTTTTCAAGTTTAGTTGTGTCAGCAGCTTGCTCTGAGCAACCTATGAGCGTTAGAAATAATAAAAGGCTGGTTGTTTTTATAATTGTCATAATAACTGAGGGTAGATAATACATAGCTAGACTATATACAGCGCGCTTTAAAGTGTCTATACAGGATAGAATTTTATAGACTTAAGTTTTAGCAGTTACACAATATTGAACTTAGAATTTAGGACTAAAGAGGGGGAGCAAGGAGCAAAAGTGAGTTGTGGCAATGTTATAAATGTAGGCCAAATTAATACTGCCCTAATAATAAAAACACCTCAGTGTTTATAATATTAAGGGCAATAATAGCCGCGGCTAACTAATTAAGCATCTGCTAATTTAACGCGGATTTTGCTTTTATCAACAGTTGCTTGGTTAAGGGCTTTAATTGCACCTTTAACTTCTATGTCGTTTGGCATTTCAACAAAGGCAAAACCTTTAGATTGGCCAGTTTCTTTATCAAGTACTAAGTTACAGGTAGTCACTTTACCGTGCTCTGCAAATAAAGTACGAAGGTCGTGCTCAGAAGTAGCACGAGATAAGTTGCGAACTAATAGTTTCATAATGAACCATGTTTTAAAAATAACTACCACGATTGTCTCAAGTAAAAGCCGATTGACCTAACGATAAATTGCGATCAGTAAAAATAGTTTAAACTTAATAGCTTCGTTTTGTGGTGAAGGACGACTAAATGAATGCGGTAATTATAGTTTTAGGTGCGGCCAACAGTAGTGACAGCCGTTTATCAGTAATAGCGAAAATCCGATGCGCTCAGTCATATCAAGCATATTTGCATAATCCCAAGGCTAAAATATTATGCACAGGAGGTTTTGGCGTGCATTTTAATACCACTGATTGCGCGCATGAACGATACACTAAATAATTATTTTATTGAGCTTGGAATACCTACAGTTGTATTTTTAGATATTCCATTAAGCCGCTTTACCTTTGAGAATGCTCTACTGGCTAAACCTATTTTAGCGAGTGCTAATATCAGCCATGCAATTTTGTTCAGCTCGGAGTTTCATATGCAGCGTGCGCATTATATATTTAACCATGTTCTACCAACATTAAATCTAACTTTAGTCAGTACTAAGGCACCATTACCAGGTATTAAATTATCGCAGTTGTATGGCCATTAATATGTAGTAATGATTAGAGAGGAGGAAAATATTCGGCAGTTTATTTTACCTAAGTTACCAACACTGGCCATACAAGCAACTAAAGCAAGATAGTAACCTGCCGATAGCTAGTAATAACGAACAAGGAAAATGATATGAAAGTTAATTCAAATGATACTAATTTAGCATCGCAGTTTATATCGAACGGTTCAGAAGTAAAAGTTAATAAACCTGCAAATGGTAAAGAGCAATTAAATAGTGAAATGGAGCGACTAGCTAAGGATATATATCATAAAGATCAGCCTAAAGAGCCAGAGCCGACTTATAATAAGTCAATGAAAATAATAACAAATAATGTTGTATCAACAAGGGAAGCAGAAGAAAAAGCGTTAAATAATATTCGAATAGCTACTGTTAATCTTTATATGCCGGGTGGTGAAGTTTCTAACTCGGTTGAAAAAATGTTTACTCAGTATGACAATATTATGACTGAAATAGCGGCTGGACAACCATCATTAGCGAATAAAGATTGGGGTATATCAATCAGTCAATTAGGTGAGCTAGAAGTTACAGGTTCAATTAGTGATAAAGAGAAAAGTCTTATATCTGAAAAATTAAATGGCAACGGGGATTTTGTGGCCGCAGCTAACGAGTTTAAATCGAGCTTTCTAGGGCATATTGACTTGGGAGTTAGGGGGTGGTCAAGTTACGACGTAAACGAAGATAATTTCTCCAAAATATTTGACTTAAAAGAAATCCTGGATAATTCGCAAGGCGGAGAAAGCTTTAAGCAGGCTTGGAATAAGGACTTTAGTTGGCTCGAGTTAAACGATAATATTTCATTTCAGCTTAGAAGAAAAGCAATTAAAAATTAAAATAATTCAATTATCCTTATTACTTATGGGTAATAAACTGCAACAAAAAAGCCGTTAATGACTATTGATCACTAACGGCTTGCTTAATTTATAAAAACGACTTATTTTACTTCTTTACCAGCCGCTTGTTGGTCAGCATGGTAGCTAGAGCGCACAAATGGGCCAGAGGCTGCATGAGTAAAGCCAATTTCATCAGCGTAGGCTTTTAGTGCATCAAACTCAGCAGGTGGCACGTAACGTTTTACTGGTAAGTGGTGCTTAGAAGGCTGTAAGTATTGGCCTACTGTAAGCATATCAACGTTATGGGCACGTAAGTCGCGAAGTACTTCTTCTATTTCGCTAATTTCTTCACCTAAACCAACCATTAAACCAGACTTAGTTTTAATCTCTGGGTGCGCTTCTTTAAAGCGACGCAGTAGCTCAAGTGACCATTTGTAATCAGCCCCTGGACGCGCAAGCTTATATAAACGCGGCGCAGTTTCTAGGTTATGGTTAAACACATCTGGTGGGGTTTCGATTAGTATTTCGAGTGCGCGGTCCATACGGCCACGAAAATCGGGTACTAAAATCTCAATAGTAATATTTGGGCTGTGCTTGCGAATTTCGCGAATACAATCGGCAAAATGCTGCGCGCCGCCATCACGTAAATCATCACGATCTACCGAGGTAATAACCACATAGCTTAGCTTCATGTCTTTAATTGTAAGCGCTAGTTTTTCAGGCTCAGTTGCATCAGGTGTTAATGGACGACCATGGGCAACATCACAAAATGGGCAACGACGAGTACAAATTGCACCTAAAATCATAAAGGTAGCTGTACCGTGGTTAAAGCATTCAGATAGGTTAGGGCACGAAGCCTCTTCGCATACCGAGTGCAGCCCATGCTTACGCATCGCCTGTTTAATGCCCTCAATACGCTCTGTTGATTTAGGTAAGCGAATTTTTAGCCACTCTGGCTTGCGTAACATTTCGTTTTTTTCTGTTGGTAAAACTTTTACGGGGATCAACGCCATTTTTGCTGCGTCGCGTAGTTTTACACCTGGTTCCATCTTGACTGGTTTATTCATTCGTTTTCAAACCCTTCAGTATGCTTAACCTGTGTTGCATTAAGCTTTTTAATCATGTGTTTTACCAGTCCTGCACCTGCTGTTTCTAGGTTTTGAGGACCCTTTAATTCTTTAGTTTGCACCATATTCATGCCTGCATAACCACATGGGTTAATGCGTAAAAATGGACTTAGGTCCATGTTAACATTTAATGCTAAGCCATGAAACGAGCAACCACGACGAACGCGTAAACCCAAAGAGGCTATTTTACTGTCGTTAACGTAAACACCGGGCGCATCGGCTTTGGCGTATGCTTGAATGTCGTACTCGGCGAGGGATTCAATAATACACTCCTCTAGCCAAGTAACTAATTCGCGTACACCAATTTTTAAACGACGTAAGTTAAATAGTACATACATCATTTGCTGGCCGGGGCCGTGGTAGGTTACTTGCCCACCGCGATCAACTTTAATCACTTCTATATCGCCGGGTGCGAGTAAGTGCTCGTCTTTACCTGCTTGGCCTTGAGTAAATACACTTTCGTGCTCTACTAACCAAATTTCATCCGCGCTATCGTCGTCGCGGGTATCGGTGAAGTCTTGCATTTTCTGCCAAATTGGCAAGTAACGCTGTCGGCCAAGTTGGCGCACGATTAAGGTGTTTTCTTTCACAAC
Organism: Pseudoalteromonas sp. MIP2626; assembly: GCF_013414205.1. Lineage (NCBI taxonomy): Bacteria > Pseudomonadati > Pseudomonadota > Gammaproteobacteria > Alteromonadales > Pseudoalteromonadaceae > Pseudoalteromonas > Pseudoalteromonas sp. MIP2626. The sequence goes on along the minus strand of NZ_JAATTW010000075.1, from coordinate 6,125 downwards.
AAATCTCAATTATGGCTTAAAGCATGTGGCGTACGTCATCTAGATTACTGATCACGTTATAAATTTCTTCAATATGAGCGCCACTAGTAACGGTTGCAACAAGCGAAACTGATTCGTAATTACCTTTGCTACTTGGTTTTACTTTTGGGGCATAGTCGCCAGGTGCAATAACTTGTAACTTAGCTAAAATTTGATCCGTTAAGTTTACATTGGCTAAACCCATTATTTTAAATGTAAACGGGCAAGGGAACTCTAAATACTCATCAAATTTAGTATCTTTAACTGGTTGAACCACGACAGTGACTCCTCATACAAAAAAGTGTTGGCTTAATTTTGCTAAGTGGCAAACCCTAAGCTTAATACTATTGGGCTAATGGCAATCTGAGTTAAGCTTGTTTGGCTGTGCCAAAAAAGTTACAACTCAACATAATTGACTTATATGGGGCGCATTCTAGCATTTTTCAAGCAAAAAAAAACGCCTCATAGCATTATATATAGTACCTTGAACTATGTATATTGTGTATTAAGGCAGAGAAATCTGCCTTTTTATTTGACAATAAACGCTTTAGCGCTATAGTGTATTGTATGTTTAACGTGTATAAAGGGATGAACCTTGTCATCGGTTAAAGTCAAAGCAACTATCGTAGAAGATAATACTGGCATTAAAAGTCAGCTCCCCATCTTGATCACCGAACAAGGTGAAGTTGGTTCAGTTACCGATTACTTGCTAAAGATGGAAGCTGATGGTGCTAGTAATGCTTTAATGAATGGTTTTATACAAGCCACTTCTTTGCTCTTGGATTACATGGAAGCCAACAAAGGATTATTTGAAGATCCTAAAATGCTATTCCAAACCTTTGCTAAGCGTCTTTACACAGGCACCATCGGTGAAGATGGTTTAGATCCCTCTGGCTTGTACTGGGTGCCAAGCTCAACTGATAACGTCAATAAACATATTCATCGATTAACGGCATTTACTGATTGGCTGGCTAACAAGCTTGGCGAAGAGTCAATGAACCCTTTGCGAGATGCCACACCTCATGAGCAACGCTTGAATTATGCGGCATGGTATCGAAAAAAACAAAATGACTTCCTTGGGCATATTGAAGATAAAACCGTTAATAGAACCATCCGTAAAGCTCGCACAATGAAAGGACGCACTCCATTGACGAAAGCCGAAGACGATGCTTTAGCATTCCCAGATAAGCATTGGGAATCATTCTATAAAGATGGTATTGGCGGAGCAAAAGATCCGCGAGTTGCGTTGAGAGATAAGCTTATGTTGCTCTTAATGCACGGTGGCGGTTTGCGTGAAAGCGAAGCTATTATGCTGTGGGTGACTGATGTACTTGAAGATCCGTATGACCCTGAAAAAGCGATAGTTCGAATTTACAACGAAGTCGATGGTAAAGCACCCGAAGGTTGGCGTAGTCGCTCAGGGACAAAAACCAGAGAAGCCTATTTACAAGAAAAATACGCTCGTATACCACGCAAACGAATGAAAGGCACGGCATACGTTGGCTGGAAAACAAGAGTTGTAGACCATCGAGATAACTACATACAAGTTCAGTGGTTTCCAACGGATTATGGCAAGGTTTTTATGTCACTGTGGAAGAGCTACCAAAAATATCGAGCCAGTATTGACTGCCATCACCCCTATGCGTTCATTTCATTCCATCACAGCGCCCTTGGAAACCCATACACTTTGAATGCGTTTCACCAAAGCTATGCGGCGGGATTAAGGCGCATTGGCTTAGAGCCAAACAAATCGGAAGGGTTAGACCCGCACGGTCATCGTCATAGTTATGGCAGACGCTTAGAGCGTTCAGGACTTAACCCGTTGGTGATACGACGATGTATGCACCATAAATCACTGGAGTCTCAAGTTCCCTACACAGGTAAAGGGCAGCAGGAAATCTCCGATGAACTCAACAAGGCCACGCTACAACTGGCAAATCCTGAGTCCAAAGTAAAATCGCTAGATTGGAAAGAGTTGGTCGAGCACGGTTTTGACGATATTGACCCGCAAGGCTATTTCACAGGCAAGCATCCGAAATTACGAGGTAAATAATGGCAAAAAAAGGCAAGAAACGTGACGGACGTGCATCGGACTTAACGTTTAAATGGATGCTCACCACCCTTGGCCCTGAGTGGGAGCAATGGCAGGAATTAGCCGCTGAGTGGATGGCGACACAGCATGCGGGAGTTGACCACAAGCGTCAAGCGTTGGGCCGTTTTTTTGAGTCCTACCTGTTGGAGTGCGCTCCCTATGCAACTGATGTTGGTCTGTTTTTCAAGGGCTACAATGGCCATATCTGCTCCACTGAAGAGCTAGAAGCTACTGTGAGAAAAACTATTAACGCCCCCGAGGAAGTATTAAGATCTATCAACCACCCCTGTGACTTCATTAATTACGTCATTGAACATCATCTATCTGAAGAAGATGATAGCGGCAACTTAACACCACTGGTTCGCAATCCGCTGAGCAAAATTAAGATGCAATTCTCACACACTGAAACCGTACGTAACCCACTTCCGTATCGCTACATCCAAGACCTGCGCCAAATTCTGTGTCCATTGCCAGACAAAGCGGAACTGACAGTGATTGAGCAAAAACTACCACAAGGCGAGTCGTTACTGCCTAGCTATCACTACCGCCATTTCAAGCATTGGACATGGGCACAAGAGCAGACAGGGCAAGGCAAAACAGGTGGAAGTGGCGATTGGTTTGAAGTTGAGCCTGACTTGATTGATAAAACCGACCCCGATTGCGTGTGGCGTACCAAAGAGGTGACTAGAGATGGTAAAAGAATCACCCTCCACCAAATCTGGTCACCTGTCAAAGCGATGGTTATATTTATGAAGCTGCATCTGCCACTGCGCATCTATCAAGTGCGTATGTTAGACAGTGGTGAAGCGGATACGTGGCGTTATGAAAGCGGTCATTGGAAGCTCAATGACAAGCATGACTTTGCGCTCGGTAGCGAAAAACGCCCTTTTGGTAAAGGCATCTTTCGTCGCATACACGACACCACGACAGGGCAATATTCCACAGGTTTGTATATCAACACCAACAAAACCGCTGACCAAAATAAAGACGAACTTGAGCGGGGTTACATCATCCCTTGGCAGAATGAGGAAGTATTATATTGGCTGGAAAAACTGCGTAACTGGCAGGAAAAATATAACCCTATAGTTAAGCCGACAGACTGCACCACGCTGTTAACTAAACATACTTCGAAAAAGAAGTCACAAACCCAGCTAGAGAGCATGGGTGAAGTCGCCTTTCTCTTTCGGGATGCATCAGCAAACGGTGATGATAAATACAAACCGATAATTACAGAAGCGATGAAATCTTTCTGGTATCAACTCTTGCTAACACTGGAAAACCAGCTTGCTGAGCAAGGTAATACGCTTGATAATGGAGAGCGACTTAAACTGATTGTGGATTACCCAGAAGGCACTCCAGAAAGCGCTAAGGTTGCCACGAATCACCCCCTGCACAGCTTGCGCGTATCGCTGATAACTGCCTACACGATGGATACCCAATTGCCACTACCTGTCATATCCAAACTACTGGCAGGGCACTCACGTATCCTAATGACCATCTACTACAACAAAATCACCCCGTCCGTGATGGCGGAAAAAATGAGTGAAGCCGAAGGGGAGCTTGAGGGTAAAGCTAAGCAGTCAGTGCGCAACTTCCTTAAAGATGCCTCACTAGCACAAATTCAATGCAATATGGTCTACCATAAAGAAGACAGTATTCAGGCAGCCCTGGTTAACCGTAACCCCATCGGCTGGGAGGAGCGTTCATCTGGCCTATGTTTGGTCGGAGGCAACACCGTAAAATCCGATGAAGTCAGTACGCTGGGCGGGTGTTGGAACGGTGGTGAGTTGATTAGAGATTCAAGTATTCCCGCTAATCGCACCTATAGCAGCGTGCCGCATGGCCCTGAAAATTGCATTCGTTGCCGTTGGTTTATTACCGAGGCGCGATACCTGCCAGCGCTTAACGCTCAGTTTAATCAACTCAGTTACAAGGCGCACCAAGCGGCTAACCTATCGGTTGAAATCGAGGGTGAGCTAGAAGCACTCAAAGACGAGCAGTTTTTCTGTGAAGAGCAAGGCACACCCTTTACCAAACATAATGACATGCAGGTTCTACAGCGCCGCTATGAAAAGCAACAAGTAGAGGCCGATGAATACACCAAAGACTGGATAGCGTGCTTCGAGCTAATCAGCAAAATCATTCGTGTCGAGGAAGCCAGAAATGAGGATGACACCAAAGATAAGCTGATTGCCGTGGGTGCGGAGCAAGATATCAGCTACGCCTTGAAGTTTATCGAAACCGACTCAGAGCTTTTACACCTCTCCTTGCTATGTGACGATGCCGAATTCTTCCCTGACTTGCAGGATGAACTTCGTAAAACGCCCGCCATTCAAAAGCGCTCCATTGAACTTAGTCGCATGCTGATGAAAAAGGGTTTTGAACCTATCTTCTTGGAAATGGATGAGAAACAGCAGCTAATCGCTGGTAATGCCATTCTACGCCAAATGGCAAAGATAGCCGACCCTGACGATAAAATGGAAGGCTACCGTAAAGTGGCTAATTACATCGAAGCGGGTGAATACCTTGAAGAAAACAAACTATTTAGTGCAGGTATGAGTGCGCTCACTGGTAAAGCATTGCACCTCGAAAATCTCACCCAACCTGCGCTCTTGGAGGGTTAATGGAGATTAATATTGATATCATCTTGGCTGACCTAAAAGACGACAAAGTGCCAAGAACCCAAAAAAACCTAGATAAGCTTAACGACATACTGAAAGCCTATGTAGAATCGGGGCAGCGTGATTTCTCCATTACACAAATGGGGCGAGTATCAGCAGCAGAGGGTGGCCCAGGTTACGAAGCGTTACGAGCAACCAAAAACAAGCACTACCGCACCTTGATTGAAGCATGGGCAGCAAAGTGCAAAACAACCACCAAAAAGCCGTTATCGCCAACCTCACGCTCTAAGTCTGTTCCACAGGATAATAAACTGCTTGAGCGTATTCCAGACACTGCGGTACGGGCTTTGTTTGGTCAGATTATTGCCGAGCGCAACCGTTATCGCAAAGAGGTTAATCTGCTAAAACAGCACGCGAATATTACCATTGATAAGCGTCCTGTACGTCAGTTTGATGCAAGCGCAGAGCCGAGTGTTGAAGTCTTGCCTTCACTATCTGGCATCTTGACCGAATCCGAGAAGAAAGCCTTAGCCTACGCTATCTCTGACGAATGTATGGAAAAACATAACTGGCAAACCACACAAGCTGGCCAAGTAAAAGACATGGAATACAACATAGAAATATTCCCTAGAGGCTTTGCGACAGGTCTACGCAAGTTGTTAGGTGAGGTAGATGATTAATGGCGAACGGTCCGCAAAGAGCGCAGCAGAACCTCGAAGCATTTGAAGTATGGCAAGCCACTCAAACTGATGATGACTTTAAGCAGATCGCCTTTAAAGGCAAGCTCAACCGCATCGAAGTAGCAAAAGGGGTCGGTTGCGGCAAGTCTGCCCTTAACCAAAATCCAGCGCTTAGAAAAGCGCTCAAGGCATTAGAAGACAAACTGCGTGATAAAGGTATACTCCCGCCACTGACCGAATCTGCAAGGAACAGTGCTGACAAACCAAAGCAATACGACAACACGGCTAATCGCAAGCTGCTCGACTCAAAACGAGTATCGACCTTAGAGGCTGAAAACATTGAGCTAAAAGCCAAAGTTAAAGAGCTGGAAGGTAAACTAGAGCGGTTTGGCGAACTGAATGAAACCTTGTCAGAAATGGGGTTCATGCCACGATGAATGTTGCACTCCATCAAGACCAAATGCGTGTCACGAGTATTCCTTACAGCTCTACCAAAATGGTGATATTCAGTAAGCGTCTAGCGAACCACACCTAGCATCGATGTTCTGATTATCTAAAAATACCTGCTCAATGATAAATTCGGAGCAGGTGATGAAAACTTACAGAACAAGCGCACAGTGGCAGCAGCTTTTGCTGAAACGCAGTACGTTTAGTGGTACTAATATTGAATTCTGCCAACACCATAATGTCGCTATTACGACTTATTATAAACAA
>NZ_JAATTW010000074.1:0-11644 GCF_013414205.1 Pseudoalteromonas sp. MIP2626 | reverse complement strand
AGGGCTAACTATTCCGATTCATCCCATCGACACCGCTTCGCGTCGATCAATGGGTTTTCTCGGAAAATTTCGATAAAAATAAACAGCAAAGCCAATGGGCTCGTCGCCATCAAAGCATATAATGCTATGCGCTGTTGCGCCTTCACTAAAAAGGGTATCTAAAATGGCTTGTTCATTGGTTTTAACTGCTTGTGGCTCTTTTTCATAAATAGCGAGCTCATTAATAAAGTGCAAAATGGTTTTTGCATCACTTGCTTGCGCATCACGAATGTCTATTGTGTTTGTCATACTGCTTTAACCTTACTAGGGCGTGTTTATCTTTCGAGTTTAAATTTGCAGCAGTATGTTTGGTTTTTAGGCAAGGCAGAGCCTATGTAGTGTGTGACTCCCCATAAATAGGCGATAACGCAGCATAAATGCCAAACATGCGCTGCCCTTGGTTCTTCCTAGGGGCGGCTTACTCTTTGTTGCTCAGTTTTTACTTAGACCACTAGGTTACAAACATCGCGCCGCGATTAAATCGCCCCTAGAGTGAACAAATTTAAAACCTGGAAGGTCAACACGCCCTGTATTGCTCTAATTTATCTTTTAAAATATCAAGTTCTATTGGCTTGCTTAAATAATCATTCATGCCAGCTGCAATACACCGCTCTTTGTCTGAATCCATGGCATTGGCTGTTAATGCTATAATTTTAATTGCTTTATGCTGCTCGCCAGCCTCACCTTTACGTATTGCAATAGTGGCATCATAACCATCCATAACCGGCATTTGGCAATCCATTAGTACAACTTGAAAGTAACCTGCTTCATGTTTTGCAAGTTCCTCTAAAGCACGTTGACCATTTTCGGCTAAGACTGTTTCGCAATTGAGCTTTTTAAGCATTAAAGTAGATACTTGCTGGTTTATTGGATTATCTTCAACCAATAATATTTTAGCAGGCTCAATGGTTTTGGCTTTGCGCAACGATGAAATATACCCAGATGTTACCAATGGCAGTGCTTCGTGCTGCTCGCTATTAGTAATAACCGAAAGCGCAGAAATTAAATCGGCGGTTGTTACTGGCTTTGGAAAGTAAGCCTGAAAGCCTGCGTCAGAATAGCGCTGAGCCCCCTCTAAGCCTGCAATACTGGTCATCATTACTAATGGCATATGTTTGTAATCTGCATGCGCTTTTAATACTTTACATAACTCTATGCCATCCATGCCGGGCATTTGCATGTCTAATACAGCTATGTCATACATGCCCTGATTGTTTTTAACTCTATTTTCACAAATTAGCAGCGCATGTTCGGCATTATTTGCCAGCTCAACATTAGCTCCCCAGTGCTTGAGCTGCTCTGAAATAACCAAACGATTTGTTTCGTTATCATCAACTACCAATATACTTAACCCATTAATATTAGCCTTTGGCATATAGCGCTCTTGTTGATCGCCCTTTAGCACCTCCATGGTGACGATAAACTCACTCCCTTGGCCAGCATTACTTTTAATTGCAATAGCGCCTCCCATTAGTTCACATAACTGCTTACTAATAGCAAGACCAAGGCCAGTGCCTCCATATTCTCGAGTAGTAGACGCATCTACTTGCATAAAGGGTGCAAATAACTGTTGTTGTTTTTCTTTGCTAATGCCAATACCAGAATCTTTTACGCTAACTTGCAGCATTAGCTGGGCCTCAATACGCTCAATAGATGCGCTAACCACCACTTCGCCTTCGTTTGTAAACTTAACGGCATTACTTAATAAATTAGTTAATACTTGGCGTATTCTCCCTGGATCGCCACTTAACTGCGATGGCTCTAAGGCAACCAAATCTAAAATTATTTCTATGCCTTTATTTTGAGCTGTTAATGCTTGCCCAGCGGCTACTTCCCCAATTAAATCGCGGGCATTAAAATTAATACTCTCTAGCTCAATTTTACCTGCTTCTACTTTTGAAAAATCTAAAATGTCGTTTATTACACCCAGTAATGATTGCGCACTGGTTTTAGCAATTGCTACTTTAGTTTCAATAGGCTTGGGCAGTTGCTCTAACTGAATAAGCTCAAGCATGCCTAAAACACCATTCATTGGCGTACGTATTTCATGGCTCATAGTTGCTAAAAACTGACTTTTTGCTACACCGGCTTCTTTTGCCAAAACCAAAGCTATTTTTAATTCCTCAGCGGTTTGTTTACGGCGTTGTGACACTAAGGTACTGCCTACTAAAGTTGCTAAAGAGCGTAAGTAGGTTTCTTCACTTTGCGTCCATTGGCGAAACTCCCCAACGGTTTCTGCGCATAAAATACCTAAATTTCCGTCACCGGTTGTAATAACGGCATCTAGCATAGATTTTATATTATTAGGTTTTGCATAATGCTCAATAAAATCAACGGTAGCGGGATGATTATAAACATCGTCAATAGCTATTAAGTTTTGTTTATAAATAGCTTCGTAGTAGGCAGGGTAATCCTCTGCACTGAGCTGTGCATTACAGCAATCAACACCTTGCCCTTGTATATTTAAACTATGGCAAATCATTAAATCGCGTTGTTCGTTAAAAATCCAAATAGAAGCGCGCTGTACATCAAGCACTTCACACATAGACTTAACGGCTAATTTTTTTACCTCTGCCACATCACTGCTTTGCACTTCAGGTGCAACAGTAAGCATGGCTAAGCTTTTGTTATAACGATTGGCTTTTTCGCTTTCGAGTTCAAGTCGCTTATGCGCATCAATACTTTGAAAAGAGCCAAAAACACGAATGCACTGGCCGTTTTCAAACTCACTTTGCCCTATTGACTTAACCCAACGTTCTTGGCCAGTGTAAGTAACAATAATAAGCTCAATATTCCAGCTTTTCCCACTACTTATTGCACTTTCAAAAAGGGCATTAATTTTATCTCTGTGATAGCCTTCTTTATAATGATTTATTGCGGTGGCTATATCTGGAGAGTAACTCTGTGGCACTTCGTGAATTGCGCGTACTTCGTCTGACCAATAAAGCGTTTGCGCTTTTAAGTCTATTTCCCACGCACCTATTTGCCCCTGTTTACTCATAGATTCAAGCAGGCTTTGCTGACGTGTTATTTTTAATTGCGCCTGATAACGCTCTGTAATATCGAGTATAAAACCATCTAAATATAATACGTTTCCGTCAGTGTCATAAATGGCTTGGCCTTTTTCATTTACCCAACGTACTTCATTACCTTGCGTTATGATCCGGTATTCAACAGACCAAGGCGTGTGCTCGTCAATGCACTTAATAATCGTTTTTTCAATATCGTCACGATCGTCCGAGTAAATTATTTCTAAATAACTTAACTGCTTATTCTCTAATATTGCCTCAGCGTCATAACCCGTAAGCTCTTTAGTTTGCTTACTCATATAAAGCATAGTCCACACTTTATCGTACTTACAGCGGTAAATAATGCCTGGAATATTGCCTACTAACGAGGCAAATTGGTCACGACTATTTTGTAATTCTAGCTCTGTTGCTTTTTGATCTGTAATATCCAAATGGGTACCTATCATCCGCTTTGGTGAGCCATCATCATTCCATTCAACCACTTTTGCAGTGTCTAGTATCCATACCCAATGACCTTGTTTATGTTTCATACGTGCTTCATTAACGTAATAGTCTGTTTCACCAGAAAAATGAGCGTTTAATTTTTGCTCCGAAACGATTAAATCGTCTGGGTGGGCATACTTATACCAAGTGCCTATTACTGCTGGGCCTAACTCATCTAAGGTATAGCCAATTATTTCAGCCCAACGGTGATTAAAAGTGACTTTACCTGTGTCAATGTACCAATCCCAAATTCCCACAGCGGTAGTATCTATTACCAACTGTAGTTGTGCTTTATGCTCTTCTAGCTCTATTTCTTGTAACTTTAATGCGGTTAAATCTGTTCGAATGGCTATATAGCTTTGTGGCTTAGCATTTTCATCTAAAAATGGCGCTATGGTGGTATCTACCCAATATAAATTACCTTGCTTGGCTTTATTACATATTTTCCCATGCCATACTTTTCCCTGTTTTAGGGTTTGGTACATTTCTTTAAAAAACTGTTTTGGGTGAGTGCCCGAATTAAGAATACGGTGGTTTTTACCTATTAACTCGTGTTCGTCATAACCACTTATTTCACAAAACTTTTTATTAACAAAAGTGATAGTGCCTTTTAAATCTGTTGCAGCCACAATCGTGTGCTCATCAAGTGCACTTTTTTGCTCTGCTAAGTGCCTTAGCACAACCTGTAGTTCAGTCCCTTGTTTATAAAACTCTGTTAGTTGTTGCTGTTTATTTTCGGCCAATTTACACAGCTTACTCGATAACAAATTAAACTCTTGGCTGTCGGGTAAAATAGGTACTTGGGTGCTTTTCCCCTTGGTAATTTTATCAACAAGGGCTGTTAAGCGCCTTAATGGATGAAACAATACTCGACCAAACCACCAAGAGCACGCTAAAACAGCCAACAACATAAGCAGTGTTGCCAAAGCAAAATACTTAATAGAATAAGTATTTGTTAGCTCCTGAACATTCGGCTTAGACACTAATAGCAGCCAGCTTTGATCACCCAAAAAATTCAGCTGACTAACAAAGCCATACATTACATCATTATTTTCGTTGTTATAGGTAAACGTTTTTTGCATTAATTGTGTTTTATTTAATAATGTTTGCTCTGTTGATGGCTGTTGGTTTAATAAAGGCAAACTATTACTTGGCAATAAACTAAAACTAAGCTCGCTGTTTTTAGTATACATTGCATTTAATTGATTCATTAGCCACTGGGGGTTTATATCGGCTAAAAGAATACGGCTTAATTGTTGCTCCGTATTATATATACCAAGCGCAATAATAAAATGTGGTTGTTTTTCAATTAAAAATGATTGAAATGAAGGCGTTGCATGCTCACTCAAGCTAGTATGGATATTAGTTAACGATTGAGGAGCTATTTTGCTAATAAAAGAAGATGTAGGTGTAGCAAGCAAAGCTGCGCTATCTATTAGCTCTACATTATTTACAAATTCGTATACGTTAACAAACTCAGTTATTGCACTTTGTTGTTGCACAGAGTTAGTCGTTAACTGGTTTTTAAGTAACTTAAAATCTTTAATATAATCAGCCAGCCAAAAGCGACTAAACTGCTGAGCAATATTTGTTACCTGTTGTAATTCAGTTTGGGCGTGTTGTTCTGATGTATTATTTATTCGCTTAAAGCTCAGCCAAGAAAACAAACACAAAGGTATTAATGCAATAACTACAAAGGCTATAGTTAGCTTACTTTGTACAGACTGTCCTTTACCTGCTAGCTTTGTGAAGCTCAAACCTTTATTCATACCTGAATTACCTAGTAATTTTACCCATTTTAATACTATGTATTAATGCATTAAAAAGCCTAAGACGCAAGTTTGCGCTAATAAGCCCATGAATTTTTTATGTGTTTTACAAACAGTACTGCTACCTGGATTTTAACTAGATATACGCCTAAGTATACACAATGAGTTAGCTAAGTTTCATCAAGCCCCGTGTAGCTGTTTTTAGCTGCTCGTGATATAACAATCTTAATATAAGTAGTTACTTGGGGATATTATGGGTCATGACCATGCACACAGCCATGTAGACGACAGCCAAAGTAACAAGCAACTCGCGCTAGCTGTTGCCATTAATGTTCTGCTTACTGTTGCGCAAGTTATTGGCGGAATATTTTCTGGCAGTTTGTCACTCATGGCAGACGCACTGCATAATCTTAGTGATGCAGCCGCTATATTTATTGCCCTTGTTGCGCGTAAAATTGGTAACAAACCTGCCGATAACACACATCACTTTGGCTACAAGCGCGCCGAAATTTTAGCTACTTTGTTCAATAGCAGTACATTAATACTGATAGGTGTGTATTTAATTTTTGAAGCTATGAGCAGTTATTTAAACCCGCAGCCAATTGATGGTTGGATCATAGTATGGGTGGCTGCATTTGCCCTGCTAATAGATTTAATCACTGCACTTTTAACTTACCGAGCTGGCGCAAATAGCAGTATGAATATAAGAGCTGCTTTTATTCATAATGTATCTGATGCGATGGCGTCTGTTGTGGTTATTGTTGCAGGTACTTTAATTATTTTGTACCAGTGGTATATAGTTGATTTAATTGCGACAATTTTAATTTCTATTTATGTTATTTACCATGGCGTGTTACTGCTTAAACAAAGCTGTCGCATTTTAATGCAAGCTGCGCCTAATAACTTTGATACCCAAGCTGTTACATGCGCTCTCACCAAAAACTTTAATATAGAGCAAGTAATAGCTATAAAAGTATGGCAATTAGATGATAAAACCAGCCATTGCGAACTGCTGATTAACGCTCATAACTCACTTGATTTAGCAGCCGTTAAACACTTTTTACAGCATAATTTTAATATTGAAAACTGCATAATAGAAAAGCACAATAATTTATAATAAAAATAGCTTTATAAATAAACTTTCAATTGAAAACTGCTCTCATTATCATTTACAATTAGGGTTCTTAGCTCACAATTGAGATGCCGTTTTTGAAACTTTGGTTACGTAAAATTCATTTGACACTTGCCCTACTCAGCGGGTTGTTTTTATTAATAGTGAGCCTCAGCGGAGCGGTGTTAATTTACGCAAAAGATCTACAACACCTTATCCAGCCCGAAAAATGGCTAGTAACGCCTGCAGAAAAACCGCTAAATTTCGACACTTTAATAAACAGTGTGCAAACTCAAACCCAACAAAAAACTGTTTTTTTAATGCCTGAACAAAACCCTACTATGGCATGGCAGTTTAGATTAGCTAATAATCACTACGCGAGCGTAAACCCCTACACCAGCAATGTTATTTATACTTACCAAAGTACAGATACAATTTATGGTTTTACGCTTGCTTTGCATCGCTGGTTATTATTTGAGAGCAGTGACGGTAATAAACCATTTAAAAATTGGATGTCGGTATGTGCATTACTGCTGTTAATAAACGTATTAATAGGCTTTTATTTATGGGTAAAACCTAAAAACCGGATAAAACGTTTAGCTATAAAACCTAAAGCAAAACTAAGAGTACTGCTGTATCAGCTGCATACTGTGTTGGGAGTTTACTTTTTTGTGCCATTAATACTGATTGCCTTTACGGGTATGGCGTTTAATTGGAAAACGCAAACGCAGTCTGTTTTAGAACTGGTAACACAAAATAAAGTAACAAACAGACCTGCGCCTCCCAAAATACCTGTGCTTAAAAATACCGAATTACAATACAATTTAGCAATTAATAATGCTCAAGCCATATTTCCAGAAGGTGAGCTATATAGGGTATACCTGCCTAAAAAAGCGGATGACGCGATTGCTTTAAGAATACAAAATCCCGGCGAAAGCCACGCTTACAGCTGGGTTTGGACTAATCCATTTACTGGTAAAGTATTAAACTCATTTGACGCCAGTAAAAGCAATTTCACCACACAAGCATGGAACTTTAAATATGCCTTTCATATTGGTAATTTTGCTGGGCCAGTTGTACAGTTTTTATGGCTACTAATAACCCTATCACTGAGCTTTTTTATTGTAACGGGTGTTTACTTTTGGTTAAAAAGACGCAATCGAAAATAATTATCATTAACACTTGTGGTCTTTATTGTTAATAGTTATCATTACCAAAACTAATTATTTATCTGAGTTACCATGTTAAAAACCTCGCTTTGCTTACTTAGCGTCGCTGTTAGTGCTTGCGCAATTGCCGATGAAAATAGTAAAAACAAATATTCTGCTGATCAGTTAGAACACGTTATTGTGTCGGGTAGTCGTATATTTGAAAGTATTGATGAAGTTCCTGCTTCAATTACTGTTATAAATCAGCAGCAAATTCAACAACACTTAAAAGTAAACCCAGAACTAAGCAGCTTACTCGCACAAATGGTACCAGGATTGGCTCCTAGCACCGGCAGCTCCAGTAACTCAGGCCAAACACTGCGTGGTCGCGCACCTTTAGTTATGATTGACGGCGTACCACAGTCAACTCCACTGCGTAACGGTTCATTAGGCATAAAAACGCTAGATGCCAGTGCCATTGCACGCATAGAGGTTATTAAAGGAGCAACCTCTATTTATGGTAATGGCGCTGCTGGCGGCATAATTAACTACATAACAAAACAAGCGAAAAGTGACGGCCAGCCTGAGGGCGAAATTAGTATTTCTAGCCGCTTTAGTGCTGTTAAGCTTGATGAAAGTGCCGGTGCAAGAATATCGGCAGCTATAAATGGTGGCTTAGATAAGTTTAGCTATTTAATAAGCGCCAGTTACGAGCAAAACGGTGTACAACGTGATTCAGAGGGTGATATTTTAGGCTTGCAATATGGTTTGTCCGACTCAGAAACACAAAACTACTTTACTAAACTAAGCTACGATTTTGATGATGATAAGCAACTAGAGTTTAGTTATAACTTTTATAGCTCACAGCAAAAAACTGATTTAGGGGATGTTACTGGCGACGGTAACATAGGTGAAAAAACCTATGCGATTCATGTACCCAAAGAGCTGCAAAAACCAGGTAAACCGCAAGGCCCCGAAGGCAATGTAAATATTACTCTTAAATACCTAGATTACGCCTTATTCGATAACACCCAAATGACCTTAGATCTGTACAAGCAAAATATAGAAAATGTATTTTTCTTTTCAACTAATTTAGCCAATCTTGATGATGGTTATAGCGGTGGTCAATCTGTTATAAAGTCAGATAAACTAGGCGCAAGAGCCACATTTAATAGCCAATTTGACTTTGATAATCTAACAACCACCTTAATATATGGTATTGATGCCCTAAACGATAAAACCTCACAACCTTTAGTTGATGGCCGTATATGGGTTCCTGAAATGGACATGGATAGTGTTGCTGGTTTTTTACAAACAAAGTGGGTAATTAACGACGATATTATTTTAAAAGCCGGTGTAAGAAAAGAAAGCATAGATTTAACGGTAGCCGACTATCAAACATTAAAGCTATGCAGAACCGCTACGCAATGTTCAGTACCACTAAGTGTGCGCGGCGATACCATAAATTACGATGCAACAACTTACAATGCTGGCATTAAATATAATTTAAGCCCTGCCTTTAGCCCATTTTTTAGTTACTCGCAGGGCTCTGATATATCAGACATAGGCATACTATTGCGCGCAGCTACTGTAAACGATATAGCGCTTATTCAAACACAAGCATCAATTATAGATAACTACGAAGTAGGTTTCACCTCACAATTTGATGACCTGCGCTTTGAACTAGCAGCATATAAAAGCACGTCTGAGCTAGGAACCAGCAATAAATTTAACGATGTAACAGGCGTTTATGAGCCAATACGCGCGCCGCAAAAAATATGGGGCTTTGAAGGCTTAGTAAATTATGCCATTACCCCACAACTTAAATTAGTTGCCACATATAGCTACGTTGAAGGTAAAGATACCCAAGCCGATGA
This sequence comes from Pseudoalteromonas sp. MIP2626, assembly GCF_013414205.1. Lineage (NCBI taxonomy): Bacteria > Pseudomonadati > Pseudomonadota > Gammaproteobacteria > Alteromonadales > Pseudoalteromonadaceae > Pseudoalteromonas > Pseudoalteromonas sp. MIP2626. The sequence continues at coordinate 2,188 of NZ_JAATTW010000074.1, read as the reverse complement.
ATACTTAGGTGCTAAACAAATTAGCCCACCAAAAGCGACAGCCAATTTAGCGTGGCAGGCCAGCGACGACATAGCTCTTACATTTAGCTATTTATACGTTGGCGATAGAAAGCGCTTTGATAAAAACGAACAAGGCCAATACGTTGGCGATCAAGGTCCTGTAAGTAGTTACGATATAGTTAATTTGAGTGGTCAATATCAAATTACTCCACAATGGAGCAGCTATTTTGGGGTCGAAAATTTATTTAACAGCGACTACTACCCTGCTCGTGCGCAATCATATACTTATGGTGGCTACAATATTAAAGGACTAGGCACTACGGCAACTCTCGGTGCTAAATATCAATTCTAACTGATTTAAGTAACTTTAAAGGCATGTTAAGCATGCCTTTTTAAATTATATTAAAATATGTGTATTAACTCTCATCTCGCTCAATTAACAATACCTATTATAAAAATTAAAAACTGCTTACAAACCAAGTAATAACGCAAACTTAAATAAGAATCAAAACCAATAGTAACATTATGATTTTTATAGAAAAAACTTGCAATAGCTGCAGTTTGCACTACACTGGTCGCAATTGAACTTGTTAAGGTGATCTATCATGAAAGGTAATCAAAAAGTAATCGACGCATTTAATACATTGCTAGCCAACGAATTAGCAGCAATTGACCAGTATTTTATTCATTCGCGCATGTACGATGACTGGGGATTAGCTAAACTTTATGAGCGCCTTAACCACGAAATGGAAGAAGAGAAAGATCATTGTGACTGGTTAATAAAACGCATTCTATTTTTAGAAGGTGTGCCTAACATGACTAAACGTCGTGATTTATTAATTGGCACCGATGTTAAAAGCATGATGCAAAACGACTTAACACTTGAGCTTGAAGTAGTAGCTAGCGTAAAAGACGTAATCGCAATATGCGAAGAACAACAAGACTATCAATCTCGTGCCATTTTAGAAAAACTATTATTTGATACCGAAGAAGATCATGTTTACTGGTTAGAACAGCAACTTGGTTTAATTGATAAGATTGGAACGCAAAATTATCATCAAGCACAAATGGCTTAGTAGGAGTATATAGTATGAAAGGCGATAAAGACGTTATTGCAGCACTAAATAAAGTACTCGCTAACGAGCTTGTTGGTATTAACCAATACTTTTTACACGCACGTATGTTTAAAGATTTTGGCTTTAGTAAATTAGATAAAGCAGACTACAAAGTATCAATTCAAAAAATGAAAAACGCGGATCGTTTAATTGAACGTATTTTGTTTTTAGAAGGCTTACCAAATCTTCAAGACCTAGGCCGTTTACGTATTGGTGAAAACAGCGAAGAAATGATTGCTGCCAATATGAGCTTTGAACTTGATACAATTGATGAGTTACGTAGCGCAGTTAAACTGGCTGAAAGTAAAAAAGATTATATTACTCGTGAAGCCCTTGATCACATTTTAAATGAACAAGAAGAGCAAATTGATTGGTTAGAAACTCAGCAATTACTGATTGAAAATACCGGCTTAGAAAACTACCTACAGTCGCAGCTGTAATAGTAATTAACACGCATAAAAAAAGCAGCTTAAAGCTGCTTTTTTTATATCTAAATTTTGTAATGTAATTTTTAACTAAATTAAGCCACTTGATCCGTTATATCGGCAATTTGAATAAGCTTACGATTAAGGATCTTTTTAGTACAACCACAACACTTACCGCATTGGCTGCCCACTTTAAGCTCTTTAGTTAACTCACGCATGGTTGTTGCACCATCGTCAATTGTTTGTTCAATTTTTTTATCGGTCACACCGTGACATAGACAAATATACATGAATACAAACCACTCTCAATTACATTTAGTAGGTGCATACTAATCTAAATGGTAATGGTTATCAAACACTTTTTGCAGTTAATTATTTATTTTTTGATCTTATGATCAGTGCCACTTAAATCGAGAATTCACGGCGCGTTGAGAACTTGTTGATTTATATTGAAATATGGCACTTAAATTGAGATTTATTAACTAAATTACACTCTTGCATATTCCGGAGCATCGTGAACAGTGATTCCGGCCCATCGTGAACACCCGTTCTGGTTTTAGCGTGAACGCTCATTCCGGTTTTATCGTGAACACTTTTGACTGATTTTCCGGAATCGGTGTTCACACCAAACCAGTACAATTTCAACGC
>NZ_JAATTW010000073.1:0-11731 GCF_013414205.1 Pseudoalteromonas sp. MIP2626 | reverse complement strand
TGTACTAATTACCCGTGAGGCTTAACCATACAACGCCAAACGCGTTTTATGTGACAGTTCAAGCAAGAAGTTAATATTGCTAAAGTAGATATTTACGCAAAGACTTAAAAAATATTATCAGATATTTTCCAAATTCAGTTAATTTGTAGTGATACGAATTAACGCCCTAATTTGCTTGGTAACAATAGCGTTTTGGACCCACCTGACCCCATGCCGAACTCAGTAGTGAAACGAAACAGCGCCGATGATAGTGTAGCATTTGCTATGTGAAAGTAGGACATTGCCAGGCTCCAAATTGTAGAAAGCCCGAATTTAACGATTCGGGCTTTTTTACGTCTGCAGAAAAGTGAAATGTGGGTGAGTGATGTACACAAGTCTCCCGCGTAGGTTGGGCGAGCGTAGCGACACCCGACACTCAAATCATAAAAACATCACCACTAGCCAATGAATGTGGGGTATTTACACTGTGACTTTCTACCGCTGTGGGCACTACGAGATTACCAGGTTCCAAATTGTAGAAGGCCCGAATTTAACGATTCGGGCTTTTTTACGTCTGCAGAAAAGTGAAGATGGGTGAGTGATGTACACAAATCTCCCACGTAGGTCGGGCGAGCGTAGCGATACCCGATGATAAAATCATAAAAAAAATCACCACCGGCGAATAAGGTTAAACTTAACTTGTGAGTATGATTGAATTGATAATGTTGTTATTCGTTTTTTATCACTAAATACAGCACATAGGCGTAGTTACTGTTGATAACTTTCGCTAATTTTTGATCTTATTATTTGCTATAATTGTTTTATAAATAGCCTGTATAGCCGTATTGAGAGAATCAGCACAATGGAATTTGAACAAGATAGCACTTTAACCCTTCCTTTATTTCTTTTTGATGACACTTTAAGTGACAGAGATTTAGAGCAACCTGACTTTGAAATTTCATTGCCACTAGATGACGAATTGCTGACTCAACTATGTCAAAACCCTAGTGAAGACAGTAGTATAGCAATTAGTGTTGAGAGCTATCAGTTAACAATAGTTAACCCTGAACTAGCAGATATTGCAGAGCAACAGCATGATGCACAATTAACTTTAACCCGCGGGCCATTATTAAGTGCAGTACTGATTACAGCAGATCAACAAACATTTGTTTCTCCACAAATGGATATGATGCCTACGTTTGATTTAGGCGATGAGGACGAATGATGAGAAAAGTCGTAATAAGTACGCTAATACTGATTATTTTAAGTGGCTGTGCGTATTTAGGTAATGCTCATTACAATGATTTATTTGGCCCTGAGCAAACACAAGATCGTATGGTTTTACATAGTACAATTGAGGGGGCTGATTTTTTACAAAATGTAAAGCCAGTGCTTGATACACGCTGTGTAGTTTGCCACGGTTGCTACGATGCACCATGTCAGCTTAAGCTCTCATCTCCCGAAGGCATTGATAGAGGTTTAAGTAAAGAGCTGGTCTATGATGGTACGCGTTTATTAGCCACTACACCGAGCCGTTTGTTGTTTGATGCAGATAATACCCAGCAATGGCGTGATAAAGGTTTTTCGCCGGTGCTAAATGAGCGCGAGCAAAGCATAGAAGCAAACTTAGCAGGCAGTGTGTTATTTAATAGCTTAGTGCTAAAGCAAAGCTCTGATATTGCTAACAATGAAGTACTTGATGATGATGATTTTGATTTTTCGTTAAGTCGCTCTCAAACCTGTGCCACTATGGGAGAGTTTGATAGGTTGGCGGATGATCAACCACATGGTGGTATGCCTTATGGTTTGCCAGGCGTATCGCGTGAGGAATTTAAGCACTTACAAAATTGGCTGAAAAACGGTGGTAAAATGGCCAATATTGCACCGCCAACAGCGTTTGAGCTACAACAAATTAAGCGTTGGGAAGCATTTTTAAATCAAGATAGTTTAAAGTATCAGCTTTCTGCGCGTTATATTTACGAGCATTGGTTTTTAGCAAACATCTATTTCACTCCAGAAAACACGCAAACCTTTTTTAAATTAGTGCGCTCAAGTACACCACCCGGTGAAGATATTAAACTCATTAGCACACGTCGTCCTTATGATGATCCTAATGTTGAACGTGTTTACTATCGAATGATGCATGAACGCTCAACTATTTTGTCAAAAACACATTTGCCACTTAAATTAAATGATGCAAAGCTAACGCGTTTATATCAGCAGTTTATAGAGCCTGAATATACAGTAACGAGCATGCCAAGCTATGAGCCAAAGGCTGCCTCTAATCCTTTTAAAACCTATGAAGTGATTCCAATCGACTCAAAATATCAGTTTATGCTTGATGAAGCTGAGTTAATAATTATGGGCTTTATTAAAGGGCCGGTTTGTCGTGGGCAAATTGCACTTAACGTCATAAATGATCATTTTTGGGTTGCATTTGCTGATCCTAAAAAAGTGGCTACTCCTGCTGTAGGTGAAATGCTGATTCAGCACGAAGATGCGCTTGAGCTACCTGCCGCTGAAGAAAGTAACGCATTAGCGATTAAAAGCTGGATTAAATATTCGGTGCGCGAAAAACGTTACTTAAAAGCTAAAGTTGAGCTGGCTAATGAGCTGTTTAAAAATGGCGATCACTTAACCACTAATTTATTGTGGAAAGGTGATGGTGTTAATAAAAATGCTGCGTTAACTGTATTTCGTCACTCAGACAGTGCCACGGTTGTGAAAGGCTTAATTGGACAAGAGCCTAAAACTATGTGGGTGCTTGATTATGCTTTATTTGAGCGCATTCACTATTTATTGGTTGCTGGATTTGATGTATATGGCAATGTAGGGCACCAACTCGTTACACGTTTATATATGGATTTTTTACGTTTAGAGGGAGAGGGTAACTTTCTTGGCTTATTACCTGAAGATAAACGAGAGCAAATTAAAAGTAGTTGGTATCGTAAGTCACCGCCTAGCTTATCTAAGTTCTTTAAAAGTAACCAAGAGTTTAGCCAACCTAGCGGAATAGTTTATAAAACCGATGATCCGCAACATGAGCTTTATGGCTTAATTAAAACGGCATTATCGCCCGTACTTAGTGAGCATTACGATTACACTAGCGTTTCTGGGCCGTTAGCAAGTATTAATACTATGCCTGTTAAGGCAATTAACTTATTGCCACCTGTATCTTATGTATTGGTTAAGCAAACAGACAATAGCCATAAAGCGTATACCATTATTCATCATAACGCACATTACAATATCTCTAGCTTACTTAACGAAGAAGGTCAGCGAGCTTTTGATGAAGATACTGTCACTCTAGTTCCTGGTTTTATTGGGGATTATCCAAGTGCTATTTGGTATTTAAATAATCAACAGCAAGTTGCAGCATTTGCAGAGCAGTTACCACTGATGCAAATTGAAGCTGATTATCGTGCGTTAAAATCTAAGTTTGGCATTCGCCGTACTCATCCACAATTTTGGCAGTATAGCGACATTTTACATCGGGCTGCTAAGCAGTATCGTGGTGTTGAATACGGTATGTTTGACTATAATCGCTTAGAAAACCGCTAGTTTTAATGAACTAAACGCAAGCCCAGCACTAAGTTGCTGGGCTTTTTTATTGCTTGCTGTTTATTACTTGAAATGTAAACGTCCGGTGATCATCACCTAGATATTGATATTCCAAGGCAATAATTGTTCTATGTCTGGCTCAGGCTGACAAAGCTCATCGAGGCAATGCATGATGTAATCAAATGGCGTTAAGCCGTTGGATCTTGCAGTTTCGATGATGCTGTATAGGTGAGCGCTTGCTATTGCGCCGCGTGAGGTTTGGCTAAACATCCAGTTCTTACGGCCAATAACAAATGGTTTGATAGCGCGCTCGGCGCGGTTATTGTCGATATTAAGCTGACCATTTTCAAGGTAAACTATAAGTTTATGCCATTGATTAGCGAGATAGGTTGCTGCCTCTGCTAACTTGGTTTTCCCGACTAAACGTGGCTGGTTTTGCTCTAGCCATTTATGCAGTTTATCGATAATAGGTTTCGCTTGCTCTTGCCTTATTTCATGCTTTTGTTCTGGTGTTTTATCGTTGAGTTTTGATTCAATGCCGTACAGTTTTTGAATAAGACTCAAGACTACGTCGGCTTTGCCTGTCTTGTTTTTACCCTGCACGTGTTTTGCTTCTATAAATTTACGACGTGCATGGGCCCAGCAACCAACTAGTGTTGATTGCGTTTGTGCATACGCTTGATAACCATCAACCTGTAAATAGCCCGAATAGCCATCCAGATAATTAACCACACAGGAAGCTGCCCGACTGTTTTGATAGTCGTAAAGCACAATGTTTGGTATTGGGTTGTGTTTATTTATAGCCGATGGCGAATCCGTGCCGGTACAATATAGCCACATGTAACTTTTTACTTTGTCGGCGTTGACCACATTGACCGTCGTTTCATCGGCATGTATCGCAGGCTGTTTAAGTAACGCGTGTTTCAGTCGTTGTATCAGCGGTTCAAACAAGGTAGCTGATGCGAGTACCCAGTCACTCATGGTTTTACGGCTAAGTTCAATGCCGTATTGCTTGAACATCGACTCTTGTCTGTGCAGTGGCAGTGCATATTGATATTTGCTGGTGATGATTTGACTTAACAAACTGGACGTGGCCATGCCTTTGTTGATGGCCATGTTTGGCATCTTGGCTTGTTTAATACTGTTATTCGACCCTGACTTATCACATTCACGACACGCGTACTTTGGGCGAATATGCTCAATGACTTTTATCTTTGCGGGGACGAAGTCGAGCTTTTCGCTGACGTCTTCACCCATTTTATGCAACTCATTACCACAGCAGTTACACAACTTGTCTTCTTCGGCAATGTCATGAATCACTTGCTCACGGGGTAAGTCTTTGGGTAATGGTTTGCGCTTTGGTGTTTTGCGAGTGTAGCTAATCTCTTGCGTAGCAAGCTCATCAGGTTGCTCAATGATGTCTTCGGCTTCATTGAACAATTCACCTTGTGCGTCAAAGACTTCGGCACTTTTACCAAATTGTTTTTGTTGCGCTAGGCGGAATTGTTCCTCTAGATACCGGTTTCTTGCAGTCGCTTGCGCTAATTTTTCAGCGTGCTCTGCCAGCAGCTTTTTAAGCAAAGCCGGATCGTCTGGAAGGCAGTTAACATCAATATTCATCCTTTTATTTTATAATGTTTTTTACCGTAAACTAGCTTAATGCGATGGTTAATATTGATCCCGCGACGATCTAAATAATGCTAGCGTTTTCGATGTTGATTTGTTGATGCCCTATGACATCATACCCAGATAATAACCAGTGTAATTGTTGCTCGGTTAAGTTTAGGGTGTCGGCGCTGAGGTTTTTCGGCCATTTAAATTTGTGCTTATCGAGGCGTTTATACCACAGGGCAAAGCCTGTGTTATCCCAATACAATATCTTCAGCTTATCTCGGCTTTTATTACAAAAAACAAACACGGCACCGGATAGCACTGACAGTTCGAGTTCACTTTCAACAATGGCCGCTAAGCCATTAATGGATTTTCTGAAGTCGACAAACTGATTGCAAAGGTACACGTCGGGCACATCAATAAACATGTTCATGCTTGCAGCGCCTTTATTAAATTAGCTACCCATGTAGGCTCGGATGAGGTTGGTATAGTTAAATGAGTTTCACCATGAGATAACGTGATTGAGGCATTCACTTTATGGGAAATGGCTTTGTTTTGCACTTTCACCAATTTAGGTGCTTTTGCAGCGTCTTGTAACTTAGACCGATATTTATAAAAGTTTGAAGTGGGTAACATGTTTTCTTTACAAAATGCGACAATAGATAAGCCGCTGGTTTGTTGCTGCTCAATCAATTTTTGCCAGTCATTAAGGGTTCTTTTTTGCATAATACCTCCAGTAGAAACTGACGGTATTTTCAATTAATTAAATCCACTCTGCTAGGTGTCGTTGCTCGGACGCTTACCTTGAAATAATTTACAGTGCAGGAAATAGCGGTTGCTTCGAAGTTTAACTTTGCGGTAATTTAAATTAAGTAGAATAAATAATAAGAGTAAACAGTGCAGTCAATTCAGCTTCAAGCATTTAGTGGCTATTTACAAGGCCAAGGGCAAAGTCGTTACCATATCAATGACCTAAGTTGGCAGGTTAACCAAGGCGAGCATTGGTTGTTACTTGGCGCTAATGGTGCCGGCAAGTCAGCTATTACTGCTGCGTTAGCTGGCGAAGCTAAGCACAGTAGTGGTAAGCGCAGTTGCAGTATAGATGCTGTGCAATTGGTTTCATCTGATGCGCAAAAACAGCTTATTAATAAAGAACTAAAAAATGACAAACAAAGCTCAGTGAAAGAGCTGTTATTGGGTACAGCCAATTATGATGTCGATTTGGCGCAGCGTTTAATTAATATATTAGACTTTGATAAATTACTAGCTCGTCATTTTAGGGAGCTTTCAACCGGTGAAACTCGAAAGTTATTATTAATTAAAGCGCTGAGTTCGCGGCCTAATTTAGTGGTGCTTGATGAACCCTTTGACGGGCTTGATGTAGAGTCGAGTACTGCGCTTAATGTCATTTTGGCGCAATTAAGTGAATATATTAGTTTTGTGTTTGTAGTGAATCGTGTAGACGAAATTCCTGCTTTTATTACTCATTATGGTTATGTAAATCAAGGGTGTTTACAGTCTATTTTAGCGCATCCAAATGCAGAGCAAGTAGCCGATTTACTCAAGTTACTGCACTTAGAGCACAGCCAACTGAATATTCCAGAGCGAGATAGCGCGCAAGTTCAAGGGGTGTTTACGGGCAATACCTTGGTAAAGCTAAGCCAAGCAAGTGTAAGTTATAGTGGTTTGAGTATTTTTACAGGGCTTGATTGGACTATTAATAAACATCAGCATTGGCAGTTAAGTGGTAAAAATGGCTCAGGTAAAACCTGCTTATTAAATTTAATTACTGGCGATAATCCGCAGTGTTATAACAACAATATTGAAGTGTTTGGCTTTAAGCGTGGCACGGGGGAGAGTATTTGGGATATAAAGCAACATATTGGCTTTATATCGAATGCGCTACACATGGATTATAGGGTGAGTATTTCGGCATTAAATACTATTGTTTCTGGCTTTTACGACAGTATAGGTTTGTATCAAACCCCAAGTGATGCACAAATTAATATTGCCAAACAATGGCTCGCGCTAATAGGTTTGGAGGAGCAATATAATACCTCGTTTACTCAGTTATCGTATGGCGATCAGCGATTGTTACTTATTGCCCGCGCTATGGTTAAGCACCCAACCTTGCTTATTTTAGACGAGCCCTGTTTAGGGTTAGATGAGGCAAACCGACAGCGAGTGCTATTATTGATTGAAAAAATATGCGCCGCAGGCAGCAGCACGGTAATTTATGTAAATCATCATGCGGCAGATAAAATTAACGGTATAGAGAATTACTTAAAAATGGAAGATTTTAATTAAAACTGAGAGAAAGGTTGAATGAAAAATCACTCAACCTATTTTTTATTTTAAAGACGAGTAACGTTAAAACCTTTATCTTTTAATTGTTTAAGTAAGCCGTGTTGTTCAGGTAAGTGCAGTGCGCCGACGGCAATAAATAGTTGCTCGTTTACTAAACGTGGTGTTAGTTGTTTAATCCAGTTGTTGTTGCGGTTAATGAGCATTACTTGCTCACTAATTTCACCGTAATTACTATCATCAAAACTAGTATTGTAATAATTGGTTAGAGTTTGCATATCGCCATTTTTCCAGGCATCAACTAGCTTAATAAAGTAGGTATTAATGTCGGCAAGCTGCTCAAAGGTTTCTGCAATCATTTCATTACTTAATAATTCCATACCATCAAACATTTGTAGTTGTTGTTCAAGAGTCTCCAGCTCCCCTACTTTAATATCTTTATTTTTGGCGTAAGCGAGTACTTGCTTATCAATACCTGTTTTATCTGAATAACCGGCATTTTGAAACTCAATTTGCATCATAGTTACCATTACCGCCCATGGCTTTAAGCCATTAAACATAGCCACATCAATCGACTTTTTGGCAAAATAATCTTTAAGTTTATTGTAATTTTCTGCAGAGAGCTCAGTTTGCAATGTTTTACCGTTTTTTAGTAGCATGAATGGCATAGAGCGCTGCTGCATTTGCAGTGGCGTTAGTTTGTTTATATCTACCTCTACAATAACTTGAGAGCTTGCATCAATTGCATCAGTTACATTTTTAGGCAAGCCTTGCATGCTGGCGTCGCCTACGTGCACAGTGCCAAATAAATAGGAATTAACTCCGTTTTTTTCTATTTTGTATAACGCAGGAGCAGCATAGCTGTTAAGGCTAAATGTTATAAGTAACGCCACAATAAAAAAGTGGCTAATACGAGTAAGAGCATTCATGGTTTGTCCTTAAAATCTCAAAAATTAGTAGTGTAAATACTAACCTAAATTTACCCGGAGGGCAGCGTTAATATAAACGTTAGCGTATTGTTTTCGGTATTACTAGCCGTAATAGTAAAGCCATTTAAGTTACATAAGCTCTGCACAATAGATAACCCTAAACCGTGACGGTGGTTATTAGTTCTAGATGAATCTAGCTGATAAAGCGGGTCGAAAATAGCTTGTAATTGTTGTTCGCTCAATACTGTAGCCACTTTATTACTTAATGAAATGATAGTGGATTTTGGGTTACTTACGGCACTTAATTCGATGTTGTGCTGCGTTAAACCATAAAATAACGCGTTATCTATTAAATTACATAAAATAGTATTAAGGCTAAACTCGTCAGCAATAATGGTTACATTATTTGCAATAGTATTATTTATACGGGTGGCAATATTAGGGTGTTTAAAGGTTAGCTCATTAATTGTTTGTTTGAGCAAATTATTTAAAACGATAGTTTGCGCGTTTAATTCTATGCTGCTAGTTGAGCGCTGCAATAAGAGCAGGTTGTTTACAATGGTTTTCATACGCTCAGAAATACTGAGTACGTCACTGGTATAGGTATCGCTAATACGCTTGTCATCTGGGTATTTAAGTGCGACCTCGGATAAGCTTATTAGCTCTGCAATGGGAGTTTTAAGCTCGTGCGCTATATCGCTGGTAAGGCGTTTTTCATTACTATAAAGCTGCTGATTAGTAGTAATGAATTTATTGAGTTCATTGCGTATAGGCTCTATTTCTTCTACTTTAAAGTCGCTTTCTATAGTTTGTGCCACGGTTGTAATATCGAGAAGTTTTATTTGCTCGTTCAGGTTGTGTAGCGGAAATAGCCCTTTATTTACAATGCGTGTAACCAAGTAGCGCACGCCAAATACACCAATCACACAGGTGAGAATAAACACCACATCAATAATGATCAGTACTTTATTAAGCTCGGCCGTTGGGGCTGCTATTGCCAGGGTCATACTGTTAATAGTAGCTGATGCGTTGGTGTTTCTAATATCTTTTTTAGCAACAAAGTGGCTTATAAGTACTCGGCCGCTTTGTCCGTTAGGTAAGTCGTAATCAATTATTTTAGATTCGTTTATAGGTAGTTCTAAAAAAGGCAGTTGAGTGTTTTTATACAGTTGTAACGATTGAGAGCGCTCAAACACCTCGCTGCCATGCCATAATTGGTAAAACTCACTGGCGTCGGCTTGTTCGTATTCCGACATAAATTTACCCGAAAATTCAAACTCAACTTTACCGTTGTCATCCTCTACTAAGGTTTTTAAGTAGTTAGCTTTATTAGTGAGGGATTGATTAAACTGCTCCTCTACCCAAGAATCGACACTTAAATCAACAGTTAAAAATATAGTGAATAATATAACGGAGATCACCGCGCTAATATTATTAACGAGTTTACGTTTTATTGAGTGACTTTTACTTTGTTGTTGCGACATAACCAAACCCACGTTTATTTTTTATAGGGAGTTCGCCATCAAACTGTCTTACTTTTTTACGTATGGTTGATATATGTGCTTCAAGCGCATTTTTAGAGAGCATATCGAACTGACCGACCACCGCTTCACTTATAAGCTCCAGCCCTAATACTCGCTCGGGGGCATTAAATAAGCACTCTATTATTTTGTATTCATTACGAGTGAGTTCAATGGCATGTTGCTGGTAATGAAGTGTTTTTAGCGAAAGATCTAATACACAGTCACCTACGGTAAGCGTATTTTGTTGGTTTTGCAGTGAACCACGGCGAAGTAGCGCAAGCACGCGAGCGTGAAGTTCTTCAAACGAAAACGGCTTAGTTAAATAATCGTCAGCCCCTTTCATAAGGCCATTTATTTTATCTTGCGGCTCACTACGAGCAGATAAAATAAGTACACGGCTTTGGTTATTACTGCTGCGCAATGCTTGCAAAATACTCATGCCATCTACACTGGGTAGCATTAAATCAAGTAATATTAGGTCGTAGTTTCCACTAAGTGCCATGCTTAATCCTTCTGAGCCGTCACCGGTTTCATCTACGGTAAAACCAAGGTTGCCAAGGCCTACTTGCAGGCTGCGCCTTAGTGCTTCTGAGTCTTCAATAACGAGGATGTTCATCTTTGCTCGATTTGTAAAAATAGCCTTGTTACTTTAACAAGGCTTTATTATCAAGTCACTTTGTTAATGATACCAACCATTTGTATAAGCTAAGTTACCTAGGTTGGCATGGGCTAGGGCTTTTTTAATCAGTTGCTCATCGTTTTTACATGGCACAAGCTGATTATTACTATACGTATAGGTGGTTGCTGGTTTTTGCGGTTGTAGCACCACCACTTTATTGTCGTGCATATAGGCAAAGTTTTTGTCGTATTGCATCATTGCGCGTTGTTTGTTGTCGCTAATAGGTTTTGATAAATCATGGCCTATCATAGGGTGTTTGCCACTTACGCCAATTAAAGATAGTAAAGTAACGGGAATATCGAGTTGGCTGGCTAGTTGATTATCGCGTTTATGGGCAATGTCTTTACCAAAAATAACCGCTGGAATTCTAAAGTGATCAATTGGCACCAAGCTAGCGCCTGATACACGCGAGTCGTGATCGGCTATTACAATAAATACGGTATCGTCCCAGTAGCTCGACTTTTTAGCTTTTTCAATAAATGTACCTAGCGCGTAGTCAGCGTATTTTGCCGCATTATTGCGGGTTTGTTTTTGTTTGTCGTACAGGGTTATTTTATCGTCAGGAAATTCATACGGGCTATGGTTGGAGCTGGAAAATATAAGACTTAAAAATGGTTTATTTTGTTTTTTAAGTTTAGTGAGTTCGATATCAGCTTGGTCGTATAAGTCTTCGTCTGATGCGCCCCACGAGCCATTAAAGTCTATTTTATTAAAGTTATTTGTATCTACAATATCTTTAAAGCCATTACCTAAAAAGAAGCTTCGCATGTTATCAAAGTGGCTTTCGCCGCCATAAATAAATTGGGTGTTATAATTTTGCTTCGCTAAAAAGTCAGCGATAGTAAAAAAGTCACGTTGTGATTTATCAAGCTTAACAACTGCACGCGAAGGTGTAGGCGTAAAGCCTGTAATTATCGCTTCAATACCACGCACCGAGCGCGTGCCAGTGGCATATAAATTATCAAACCCCCAACCTTGTTGATAAAGGGCGTCAATATTAGGCGTTAGCGGTAAACCGCCAAGTGTGCCTACATAGCGTGCCCCTAAGCTTTCTTGTAAAATAATGACTAGGGGCTGTTGATCTTTGTAGTACATATATCAATCAGCCCACATTGGTAGCCACATCATAGTAAATGCTAAAGCGA
>NZ_JAATTW010000072.1:0-12401 GCF_013414205.1 Pseudoalteromonas sp. MIP2626 | reverse complement strand
AGATTTAAATGGTTTAAAAAGCAATTCTGGGTTAAAAAAACATTTTGGTCTGACGGATATTTTGTTTGCTCTGTTGGGAATGCGGCTGCTGATACAATTCAAAAATACATTCAAGAGCAGGGCTAACTATTCCGATTCATCCCATCGACACCGCTTCGCGTCGATCAATGGGTTTTCTCGGAAAATTTCGATAAATTTTGTTAACTTTATTAGTTAAATAAAATCACTGCAACTAAGGCTCGCTGCAGTGTTAAAAATACGGGATATAATGTAGGTAATTTAAAGTTTTATGAAGGTGTTACTAAACCTCTTCGCATTCCCAGCTTGGCTTTTCAAATTTAAACACTGCTAATCCTAAAACCGCTATCATTATTGCAAAAGCTAACCAAGATGATAAAAACTGTGCTGCAAAAAACCAACCCACTGCAGCGGCAATAACACTAATAACAAGCTGAGCCATAAGCGGAACTTTACCTTTGGTACCGTAAGTAAGTTTATAAGCTTTAACTAATTCATCAGCCACAAAAAACTCACAAAGTGTCACGTTTTTAGTTAAACCGTGGGCTTTTAGCCTAATTTTGGCCGGGTTGCCATTTATTTCAAACTGATGAGTAGAGCTAAACTTAAAGTTTTGTGCTTCGCTAACTATCTCACCGTTAACTTTTACAACTTCTTTTCCCGATACGGGCAAGCAGTAATAAGTAACTTCTACGTCATCACTGTAAAACTTAAAATGCATTCCACTTTTGGCCGAAACCTCTACTTTATTTGTCATCATCATCCTTATTGATATAAATTTAATTATATAGTTTCCAAAGAAAGTTAACAGCATGCTTACAACAATAAATCGTTAACTCACTCATAAAAAGCTATACCTCAATAAAAACAAACAATAGATTTAAAATCAAACTCGTTAACATTGCTGATCAGTACTAAACTTTTGTTCATCGGCAGTTAATTGATCTGCATCAATTCATTTTTGCACTTAAGCGCAATACTAAGTTAATCGTCATTTATAATGGAAATATAAAATGAAAATACAACCTAGTAAGCACACCCTATGGCTCCCTCTATTAGCTATTTTATTTAGTGGTAACCTACTCGCTGCCAGTAATTTAAAAACTGAACAAGCAATACTAACGCCTCCCCCTATGGTGCCACCCGCCATTAATAGAGATCACAGTGCAAAAGTAGTTATCAATCTAGAAACCAGAGAACAAGTAGGGAGAATTGCTGATGGCGTTGAATATGTATTTTGGTCATTTGGTGAAACCGTACCAGGGAGCTTTATTCGAGTTAGAGAAGGTGATGAAATTGAGTTTAATCTCTCAAATCATCCTAGCTCAAAAATGCCGCACAATATTGACCTACATGCCGTAACAGGCCCTGGTGGTGGCGCGGAGTCGTCATTTACAGCCCCAGGGCACACTTCTACATTTAATTTTAAAGCACTTAACCCAGGGCTTTATATTTACCATTGCGCCACGGCTCCTGTTGGTATGCATATAGCCAATGGTATGTATGGCTTAATTTTAGTTGAACCAAAAGAAGGCCTTGCGCCCGTAGACCGAGAGTATTATTTAGTACAAGGGGATTTTTATACTAAGGGCGAATTTGGTGAAGCTGGCTTGCAACCTTTTGATATGGCAAAGGCAATTGATGAAGACGCAGACTACGTAGTATTTAATGGCTCAGTAGGCAGCACCACAGATGAAAACTCTTTAACCGCTAAAGTAGGTGAAACAGTTCGATTATATATTGGTAATGGTGGCCCTAATTTGGTTTCTTCTTTTCATGTAATAGGCGAAATTTTTGATACCGTTTATGTAGAAGGCGGCAGTTTAAAAAATCACAACGTACAAACCACATTGATCCCCGCTGGCGGCGCTGCCATTGTTGAATTTAAAGTAGAAGTACCGGGCACCTTTATTTTGGTCGATCATTCTATTTTTAGAGCATTTAACAAAGGCGCACTCGCAATGCTAAAAGTAGAAGGTCCTGACGACCATTCTATTTTTACAGGCAAAACAGCTGAAAACGTATATTTACCAGAAGGCTCAGCAGTACAGTCGTTAGATAATACATTTACTAAAATAACAGCCAACAATAAAGATGACCAAATACGATTCGGCCAACGTGTTTATGAGGCTAACTGTATGGCTTGCCATCAAGCTAATGGCGAAGGTATTCCCGGAGCATTCCCGCCTTTAGCAAAGTCTGATTATTTGAACAACAACCCCCTTTTAGGTGTGAATGCGATTATTAAAGGCTTATCGGGTCCTATTAAAGTTAATAATGTTAACTACAACGGCGTAATGCCAGCAATGAACCTAAATGACGAGGATATTGCCAATGTTATTACCTTTGTACTAAATAACTGGGATAACGCCGGCGGAAAAATCTCTGCTGAACAAGTTGCTAAGCAGCGCAAATAACATGATTCTTTCTTTATTAACGATGACACTTGCATTGGCAGAGCCACCTAAAATGGTAGCTCTGCCCGCGGGTGACTACAGGCCGCTTTATATGAATAAAAACAGCCCACAAACATTTGTGGGCGCTTTTAGCATAGATGTTACACCTGTGACTAACGCGCAATATTTAAAGTTTGTAATAAACAACCCACGTTGGCAGCCACAGCAAATACCTAGCATATTTGCAGAGGCTCAATATTTACAACATTGGCAACAAAACCAAACAGCAAAGCAGCCGTCACAAGAGCAATTAAACAGCCCTGTAGTTAACGTATCATGGTTTGCAGCCCAAGCTTATTGCCAGTCACTTAATAAAAGCTTACCCACGGTTGCTCAGTGGGAGCGTGTTGCCAGTGCCAGTGCAACCCAGCCCAATGGCAGCCTAGAGAAAAGTTATAACCAACGTATTTTACAATGGTATAGCCGCCCTAGTAGCAAACAACTCCCTGAGGTTGGTACTAACCCTGCAAACTATTGGGGGGCACAAGACTTACACGGCTTAATTTGGGAATGGACAGAGGATTTTAACTCCGCTTTAGTTAGCGGCGAATCTCGTGGTGATAGTGATATAAATCAAAAATTATTTTGCGCCGCAGGAGCGCAAGGAGCAGCTGATCCCAGTGATTATGCCGCATTTATGCGCTTTGGCTTTCGCTCTAGTTTGCAGGCCAAATATACTTTACCTAATTTAGGGTTTCGCTGTGCGAAATCAAAGGAATAAACAAATGATAAAATATAACCCAGCTATAATTTCTAATAATATAACACTTAAAATATTAGGGCTGATATGCATGCTTGCCAGCTCATACGCTTACTCGCAAAACATACCACAAGACTCTGTTTATCAGCTTAACAGTACATGGTTAGATCAAGACGCTAATAAACGTACTTTAAGTAGCTTTAGCGGTAAAAAACAAGTCATAAGCCTTATTTACACACACTGCTTACATACCTGCCCTACTATTGTTTCTACCATGCAAGCCATTGAAAATAAGCTGAGTGAGACTGAAAAACAAGACGTAGGTTTTATTTTAGTATCGTTAACTCCAGACACAGATACACCTGCAGTACTAAAAGAATTTGCACAAAGCCGAAAATTAAATTTACAAAACTGGAGTTTATTAACCGGCACACCACAAGACGTTCGTAGTTTAGCCATGGTATTAAATATAAAGTTTCAAAACATAGACAACAATGAAGTTAATCACTCCAACTTAATGACAGGTTTAGACGAGCAAGGACGTATTAAGTTTCAAGAACTTGGAGTAATAAATAACGCAGCAATAGCCGCTGAAAAGCTCGCAAATTTTTAAAGCACGCTACCCTTAACTAAGCTATACAATGAATAAACACTCGCACAAAAGCAGAGTGTTTATTTAATTTCAAAAATTTTAATATGGGACAGGCATTTAATTTTTATTAAACAGCAAATGCGCAGTTTATTTATTATTTACTCCAGTGTATGGCTTTCAGAGTTAAAGTTTATTCGATTTTAGGGAGGTTTTAACGAGAGTTAGAGGCTTACACTTCATATGATGGATATTTGCTAACTTAAGCTGACACAGATCTATGAACGACCTCGCGGATGCTCGTATTTATTTTGCATTAAATAACTTACAGATTAACCAACACCTTTGTACCACTTAGCTTGGTTCTGCGCAGCTAAATTCATTAACCTTACTTTACTCCCTGCAAAGTTTGCATATTGCCTACGAAAATGCTGAATTGCGTTTAGCCACTCAGCCTCTTCTATATTTAATTTGGCTAATATATTGAGTACATTTTCATTTATTTCCCCTTGCTTATTGCAAGTAAAACAACGACTACTCCAACTTACTAACTCTAAATAGTCTATTAACCTAAATGGGATCGTGTCTGGATCTGCATTACTCCCTAATTTAAGTAATTGCATTGGCTGGCTTTTATGCTCAAACAGTTCTGTTTTTTGTATAGATTGCTTACTATTTTCTGCCATGTTTTTATAATTATGGATGCGCTCTTGAATTGATGTAAAATCACTATTTTTAAGTTCTGTAGCTATTTTCGCTCTAATAGGATTTAAATCAACATACGCCATACAACTTAAAATGGCCTTATCATCTAATAGTGCTTGGGATTTATAACGCCCTTCCCAGTATTTTCCTGTGCAGTTATCTTCTTTATTTGCTTGCCTGGCAATATATTCATTAAGATTTTTCATATACCAGCTAATATCATAAAGTCGTGCTCGCCATGTTGCTATAATTTCACTAAAAATATATAAGCTAGCCTCATTTAATTTCTCGCCATTTAAAAAGCGTTTAACCAAAGAGTCTCCTTGTTTATATAACTTATACCAACGCCTTATAACCTCTTCAACAGACCAATCAAGCGCTTTGTTTTTATTTACTTTAACCACAACATGATAATGATTACTCATAATAGCGTAAGCAGCTATATCAATGGCAAATACATCGCTCAGTAATTTCATCCGCTTAACAAGCCACTCCCTACGGTGGTCAAAGTTTTTGCCTGAGTATTTATCATCGCCACACAAAAAAGCACGGCGAACACAACGCGCAATTAGGTGGTAATAAGGTGTTGCCGATAAATCTATGAGTGATTTTCTGGCACGGGTCATGTTTAGCACTCTGTTTTTGCATGTATATATAAACAGTAGTTCAAAGCGAGGGAATTACCATTTTTTATGCCTGTCTACTATTATATTTACTTGTAAATAAGTTTTATGCCTGTCCCTTATTCGAAGAGGAGATAGTAATAAGCCTTATGTTTCTGCCAAAATATCGCCATCAACAAGGTGAACATTGGTGGTGTAATAAGCTTGGCTGTATTCTATATTTAACGAAAAATACACGCTTTGTTTAAGGTGTTTTTTTATAGATGCCTCTAGCTCAGTACTTAATGCTAATGTAAATTCTTTATTTCGGTGAGACTTAGTTAATAACGATATTGTAATGAGAATATGCGAGTACTTATATTCTAAGCATGGGTAAGCTCTTGACTTACATACCCCAGCACTGGCGTCTTTGTTATTTATAATCTGCTCTATAACATCAAAAACTTCTTTTGTGTTTATTTTTAAGTTATCTGAATATTTTATTTCTACGTGTGGCATAAATATATGTTCCTGAACGAATAACGCTTGGTTAATAATAAATCACTGCGTTTGAGTGCAACAATCAACAGTAACTTACCTAATGAGTTTATTCCGCTTGAGCCTGTAATACAGCGTGCTGTATATCTACATAGCATTATTTAAAATTAAACTTTGTTTATAAAACTTCTCTTTTTAAGCATTATAAGGTGCTTACTTATTATAGGGTTAGCTCCTTTATTCGTTTTATGGTATTTACCCTCAACTTTTTTACTTAAAACAAAAAAGCATAACCCTATTAAAGTTATGCTTTTTAATTTAGTTTGTTTAATAAACGAATACGCCGTATAAAGGCTAATTACTCAATAGTTGTATTATTTAAAGAGTAGTTCCACACCTTATAAAAATAAAAGGCATAACCAAGGCCAAAGGTAAGTATTGAAATTATAATCCAAAGAATTACATGGCCAATGCTGCCAAAAATATCTGTATTACAAACCATTTTTCTTGCATTACCGTGTTCGTCAATTAACTCAGAGCGATTCAAAATAAACTTAGAGAACGAATAAGGAAAAAAGAACGCGCCTATACCAAACGTTATTAGTATTAAAATAAACCACAGTATTAAATGCCCTAAAATATCTATAGTTCCTACATTTGCTTGAATCTTCATATTTAATCCTTGATATGATTTTACTTAACGAGTGTTAAAACCTACTCGCTTTAATTTATTGTTATTACTAAATAAACCATAGCCGAGTTCCTATTTCAGTTCAATTATTTACATAAAACAAAAAGAAGTTTATTTACTTATAAGCAGCTACTACATACTTTTGCTTAGCTTTATTAGATTAAATAAACATTCTTTCACTTAACTTATTCCTCCTCAAAAATACACCTCACAAACCTACAGCCACGCTAATAAACGCAGCAAAACTAGCGAGAAAAGCAATTAATGAGAATCCCTCATATATAAATGAAATTAAATCAATTTTATTCATAATAATAACAACGTATAAAATACATTCTTGCTTTTACCTTTAGCCGCACTGCACTTGGTTGCAATTAAGCCTTTAGGTAAAAATAAAAAATACTGTGGTGACTACTGACAGGGAAATCTGAAGATATTACCGAAAACCTCAGAAGTTAAACAAAAAATTCAGCTTTAATTATATAAATGGATACCAAAAATCATGAAAAAAGACTTTAAATTTACTATTAAGAGCACTTCTCTTGATGAAAGTTATCAGCCATCTAACGATACGCGCCTTACAACCAACTTTGCTAACTTGGCAAGAGGAAAATACCGCCAAGCTAATTTGCGCAACGCGTTAAAAATGATTGATAACCGCTTTAATGCTTTAGCGAACTGGGATAACGCTAAAGGAGATCGTTACTCTGTCGAACTCGAGATTATTTCTGTAGATTTAGATATTAAAGGCAGTGGTAATACTTTTCCATCGATAGAAATATTAAAAACAATTATTGTTGATCATAAAACTAATAAACGCATTGAAGGCATTGTAGGTAATAACTTTTCCTCTTATGTGCGCGATTATGACTTTAGCGTATTGCTGCAAAATCATAATAAAAATCAACCTAAATTTAGTATCCCAGATAACTTTGGTGAGCTGCACGGCAAGCTGTTTCAGCATTTTGTTAACTCAAGTACTTACAGACTAAATTTTAATAAACTACCTGTAATATGTATTAGTGTTTCTGATAACAAAACGTATCATCAAACTCAAAACCAGCACCCTATTTTAGGCGTTGAATACCTGCCAAATGAGTCATCTTTAACCGAGCAATATTTCAAAAAAATGGGCTTGCAGGTACGTTATTTTATGCCACCAAACAGTGTAGCGCCTTTAGCATTTTTCTTTTTTGGTGACTTACTTAATGATTACACTAACCTTGAACTTATAAGCACTATTTGTACCATGGAAACATTTCAGAAAATCTATCGACCTGAAATTTACAATGCAAATGCACCTGCAGGAAAGTTTTATCAGCCAAATTTGAACAACCAAGATCATTCATTAACGCAAATTGTTTATGATCGAGAAGAGCGTAGCCAAATGGCCAGCCAGCAGGGAAAATTTACCGAAGAGCACCTAATTAAGCCATACCAAACTGTGCTTGAACAATTCTCTGCCAATTACGTTTAAAAGCGGCGCTTAACAGTTTCGCTCAATAGCTAGGTTCAATTATAACTTTAAATATACGGCACTATTTATCATGAAAACACTTATTAGCAATACACTATTACCTACGTCAACTGCGGGCAGTTTGCCTAAACCGGTTTGGCTTGCACAACCACAAACACTTTGGTCGCCTTGGAAATTACAAGACGATGAACTAATTGAAGGTAAGCAAGACGCCCTTCGCTTGTCATTACACGATCAGCAACAAGCAGGCATTGATATTGTCAGTGATGGCGAGCAAACCAGGCAACACTTTGTTACCACCTTTATTGAGCACCTCAACGGTGTTGATTTTGAAAAGCGTAAAACCGTTAAAATTCGCGATAGGTACGATGCAAGTGTACCAACGGTTGTTGGCCCTGTTAGTCGACAAAAGCCGGTTTTTGTTGAAGATGCTAAATTTTTACGCCAGCAAACTAACCAGCCAATAAAATGGGCTTTGCCAGGCCCAATGACAATGATAGATACCCTTTATGACGATCATTATAAAAGTCGCGAAAAACTTGCGTGGGAATTTGCCATAATTCTTAATCAAGAGGCAAAAGAGCTTGAAGCTGCAGGGGTAAATATTATCCAATTTGATGAACCAGCATTTAATGTATTTTTTGATGAAGTTAATGACTGGGGTATTGCCTGTTTAGAGCGCGCAATTGAAGGACTAAAATGCGAAACCGCGGTGCATATTTGCTACGGCTACGGCATTAAAGCCAATACCGATTGGAAAAAAACATTAGGATCAGAATGGCGCCAATACGAAGAAGCGTTTCCTAAGTTACAGCAATCGAATATAGATATTATTTCGCTAGAATGTCATAACTCTCATGTACCAATGGAGCTACTTGAACTTATTCGCGGCAAAAAAGTGATGGTAGGTGCTATTGATGTAGCAACCGACACCATAGAAACACCCGAAGAAGTTGCTAATACCCTGCGCGAAGCGCTTAAATATGTTGATGCCGACAAGCTCTACCCTTGTACTAACTGTGGTATGGCTCCTTTAGCGCGTAATGTAGCAAACGGTAAGTTAAATGCCTTAAGTGCAGGAGCAGAAATAATCCGCAAAGAACTGGCTAACAAACGTTAACCCAATAAACCTATATAATCCAACTAATATAAGCACTTCAATATAGTTATGTAAAAGAATGCCCGGTATAGAGCTCCTATGCCGGGCATTCTTTTTTAAACAAACAATAAGTAAATTAAAAACCTATAAAAACACTTGTCCTAACATGCGTAAACCAGTAATTAATAGTACACAAGCAAATATCTTTTTCAGTTTACCTGCATCTAGTTTTGCAGCTAACGACGCGCCTACAGGCGCAAACAGTACGGTTAGCGGTACAATACATGCAAAGCCAAATAAGTTAACCAAACCAAAGGTCCCCGCTGGCGCATCAATTGGCGTACTGCCCAATATCAACATAGTTAGCGCACCAGGCAATGAAATAATTAACCCAATTGCTGCAGCTGTACCAACGGCCTTATGAGCAGGATAGTTATATAAAGTAAGTAATGGCACCGAAATAGTGCCGCCACCAATTCCCACCATAGAGCTTAAAAAGCCAATAAATGCGCCCATAACACTTTGCCCTACTTTACCAGGTAGTTTTTGATACAACGCCGACTTGCCCGTTCTAAACAGCATATTAAGTGCAGATAACAGCGCTATTGCCCCAAACAATACCGTAAGCAACTTGCCATCAACCCGAGTAACTAACCAGCTACCCAGCAATACACCTATAAGAATAAATGCAGCCCAACGTTTTAAAAGGTCAAAGTCCACATTGCCTTTTTTATTGTGAGACCTAATTGAACTAATAGATGTAGGCACTATGGTTGCCAAAGACGTGGCTGTTGCAATTAACATTGAAGATTCGGGCGATACCCCAAAGCTCTGAAACAAAAAAAACAACACAGGCACAATTACAATTCCACCGCCCACACCGAGTAAGCCTGCTAAAATACCAGCAAATACGCCTGTGGCTACCAGTGCCAACAAAGTAGATATATTACTTGTTATAAATTCAATGATATTCATTAATTATTACTTCTATTTTTAATCACAACAAAGACCTTTCAGTCAATTTACGAGGTAATTACAGCCCCTGCTTTTAGGTTTTTAAATAAAACAATCACGTTAGCATGCTCTACAAACTCAGCTCTCGCTAAGTTTAATATAACGCTTTGTTATAATTAGTTATTCCCACCTTAATAGTAAATAAACTTGTTTGCTTGATAAAATGATATAATTTCATCAACCAATGAATATCAGTCATCATTAAAGCTAAATTATAGATAGGAGTTAACTTGTGCTGGAAAGGATCCACTTAGAAATACTAACCGCCATAAAAGAACATGGAACCCTAACTAAGGCAGCAAATTCGTTGTACTTATCGCAATCGGCACTAAGTCATAGTATAAAAAAACTAGAAGGCCAAGTTGGTACGCCAATATGGAAAAAAGACGGTCGAAATTTGCGCCTTACAGCGGCTGGTGAGCATATTCAAACACTGGCAAACAGAGTATTACCGCAGTTTGTACACACTGAGTTATTACTAAATCAAATTGCTAAAGGTGAACTAGGCTCGCTACGCATTGGCATGGAGTGCCACCCTTGTTACCAATGGTTGCTTAGAGTAATTGAGCCCTATTTAGAGCACTGGCCAGACATAGACATTGACGTAAAGCAGGAGTTTCAGTTTGGTGCTTTAGGTGCATTACTAAGTTACGAAATTGACGTACTAATAACTCCCGATCCACTTTTTAAACCTAAAATAAGCTATATACCTGTGTTTAACTACGAACACAGACTCGTAGTTGCTAAATCCCATAAACTTGCAACACAAGAGTTTGTATTACCCGAGCAACTAAGCGAAGAAGTATTGTTTAGTTACCCTGTAGAGCCGCTAAGGCTTGATATTTTTAGCCAGTTTCTTAATCCGGCAAAGTGCTCAGTAAAAAAACACAAAACCATTGAAACAACCGAAATCATGCTACAAATGGTCGCTGCGGGTCGCGGTATTTGTGCTTTACCTGGCTGGCTAGTAGACGAGTATTCTAAAACAATGCCTATCAAAAGCCTAAGGTTTGGAGAGCAAGGTATTAACAAACAAATATTTGTCGGTATTCGTAACAACGAGCAGCATATTGACTACTTAAATGACTTTATTGCCCAAGCTAAAAAAACAACATAACCAAATTAAATGCACAGTGTGAGCTCATAAGCGCGTTATCCTACCCGCATGTTTAGTACAAACCAGCTGTGCAGGCTGGGGTTTTGTAAATAGCTGATTGAATTCACCACATTGCATTTTGAGTAACAAAGCCAAGGGTAAGCCGCATAACAGCATTATTAGATCACAGGCATTTAAATGGATAAGGATCGTGTTTAAGTGTTGAAAAACGAATACACCCTACGATGAATCGACGTATTTAGCAGCTTCAGGGCGTGTTGTTAGCACCGATGTTGCTAATCATCGTTTATTTTATTCTCACGTTTTACGCGCCATTTATCAAATTCCTCTTGACTAGATGAACCCGATTTTGCGGCATAAAATCTAGCAACTGATACCACTATTAAAATAAAACCTATTCCAATATTGAGAATAGATTTTTCAACAATACCTAAATAGAAAAGAAATACAGCCAAAATAGCTAAGAAAATTTGAGCAAACATAAAAATCCTTTTTAATTAATCAATACAGGCTAATAAAACTCTAATGATTTAAGCCTGCTAACGCTTTGCTAAGGGGCAATAAAATAGTTGGCTAAAATAGTGACTCAGGAGCAAAGCCAACTGTTATTTGTCCTACTGAAATGACTTGTTATGTTACGTTTATGTGCACTTTTTATGCAGTAACTCTACAAAGTTTTTATCCCAAACTAATTCTTGAACTGAAGCTCTAGTAGGTTTAGCCCAAATTTTTTCTATTTTTTGCATTTCAAATATGCCACCGTCGTATAAGCCTTTAACTCTTTTTACATACTCAGCTGACTCGCCTATTTTTAATATGTAAGTAATATCAACGGTTGTATCACTGTTGTTACTATTCCACCCAACAGCGTGTATTTGGCCGTTTAGTTCACATGTACCATTTGATTTACCTGCTGCTATTTCTTTAAAAGCTAATTCAGCCTCAGCTTGAATAATATCTTTAACAGGCTGTTGAAAAACAAACCCTTTCCAACTCCCATCAGATTGACAAAGGACACAGCCAAATCCTGATGTAGCATATTGACTGATATTCCGATGAGGTTCGTAAGTAAAGTTATTAATGCTAATTTCAGGGATGTTTTTATTTATGTTAATTGGGTTACCAGCATAATTACCAGCTAAATCATATTGTATTGGTTGTGCTGCACAGCCGCTAAGCAATATAGACGTAATAATCATAACTTTTTTCATAATTTGAAGTAATTCCTTTTATATTTGATGAGAGTGTAATATTTAATTTAGTAACATAACGCCTTGCTCACCGGCGAGTAAGTTGGTGCTGTTTTTGCTGCCTTTTCTCTTAGCAAAAACCGCGACAACTGTATCGAGTCCGCGTGCAGCAACTTGTGTACGCCCGACATGGGCATTGACTTATGAGGTGAAAGTCCTCTGTAGGAAGATCACCGTTTAAATAA